>DKLU01000084.1 GCA_002455915.1 Chryseobacterium sp. UBA6632 | reverse complement strand
CGAAGCATTATCTATATATTTTTTAAGTTTATAATTATACTTCACATCAGATATCAAGTTTCCAGCAGCTCCATTTACAGTACTTTGCTTTATTAAACCACTTAATAAATAACTATTAGTAAAATACGTATCTGTAGAAGTTCTTGCAGGTGAAGAACCATTTATTTCTTCTTTAATAACCGTTTCAAAACCGAAATCCTCTCTTTCTCTCCTATCATATTTTCTGTTTAAGAACTTATATCTTGTTTGCATTTTCACCCCTTGATCTGTGGTATAATCTGCCGAAAATACATCGGGTTCTACAATACTTATTTTATCAACAATCAGTTTAGCATTTGGGTTACCATAATTTGCTCTAGCAAACTGATATTCTACATCGTATTTTCCTTTTGATATTGTATTAGTAATCGATTTAAGTTTATTCGTTCTCCCAATAAGTGAGTAATTAACGATGAATCCATTATTTGTATCCTGAACTAAATCTGTAAACCCATCACCATTCATATCTTTAAAAGTCTTTCTCGTTTCCGAGACATTTAGCCCCAAATTGGCAGTTGCTCCTGCTCCCGCTTTAACATAGATCCATAATACAAAAGGAATAAGAGTAAGCGGTCCTATATTAAACATATAATTACCACCAAAAGAAAGCGATCCGTTATATGATCTTGTTTCATCTGTAAAATCTATATTCCCTCCACTCTTCACTAAAGGAACAGATGTGTTGAATTTATTTCCTAGATTATAACGTACTCTTGTGGAATTATTTAAGTTATCTACCTCAAGAATATCAATCAAACCATCTCCATTTACATCTTCATATACTGTCTCAGCAGTTCCGAAAGACGCAGATGCTCCAATACCTGCGCTAACACCAAAACCAAAGCTACTTAACGAACTGGGGTTTACAGATGATCCAAGACCACCACTTAAGCCTACACTTGCGCTTGCTTTTGGATGAGAACGATAAGTAATTAGGTTTTCAAAATGAGCATAATTCCCAAGACTATTCCCTAAGTTTAAAGCAACGGACATATTGTTTGGAGATGCCCCGTTTTTAATTCTGTCTGGAAGACCATCTCCATTGATATCCATCCAGAAAGTATTACCATAATCATAAGAATTATAATAATCATTCACACTTCCGCTTACAGTTGCACTTCCCGACCAAGGTAATCCTGTGTCGGCTTGTGTTTCTGTGCCATTGTCACCTCTTGCTCCAATCCTACCCGTTACAGGAGAGGTACTATAAGAAAACCCAACAGAATTCATTTTTTGATAACTCGCTGAATTCGTTGGAAAATCTCCAGAATGTAGATCCTTTATATCTTCCAAACTTCCTGTAGAATTGGTAAATTGTACAGATAAAGGATATACCATGTCGGGATAACCATCGCCATTCATATCAGAAAATGTTTGTGTCTCAACACTTCCAACTCCGGTTAATACCGTTTCTGAATTACCATTACTTCCTAATCCAAAGTTTAGCCCATTTGTTGTATTTTTTGAACTACTTTTTTGGATTTTATTAATCGCCTTCATACTGGTATCTACAGATAACTGCCCCGAAGTATATGTAGAAGGAGTTGGAAGCGGAACAGTTGGTATAGGACTTGTGAAGTAACTTACAGTTTCATCATTGTGAAAACCTGATGCAGTAGAAAATTGAGTTGGACCTATACCTACCCAATAACTTACATATCCTCCTCCTCTCGAAGTAAGAACTCGCGGCTTCATTGTAGCTACCATTTCCGAAACAGTATTATTTCCTGCATTAGGATTACTTGTAGTATTCAACATACAGGCAACGATATCCGCTTCACTAGCTAAATTTTGGCAATTCTGATAAGTATTTTGAGAAGATACATTCGATGAGAATGCAGAAATATCAATTGGAACTCCATAGGTATAGTTACTATAAACTCCAGGCTTATATAAAAACTGCCCCCAATTGTTATATATAGCAGTTTTTGTGTTGTACATGGCCGTATTTACAGCTGTTGGGGAAACAGTAGTATAAATATTATTTATATCATAGTGAATATTAAATGGTTTGTTCTGAAAATATTGAGAATATTTATTAAATAATGCATAATCTCCTCCTGTTTTACAGTAGACCTCCACTGTTATCAGATGTTCACCTCCAAGAAAAATAACATTCGGGTTCCCGTTAAAGAAAGTGATAGGTGAATTTCCCGAAATAGCTTGTCCTGTCACAATATCTTCTTCAACTAAAGTATTATTAACATCTGATATAATGATCCTTCTTTTACCAAGAATCTGATTACCTCTTTTTATGATATAATAAAATGTTCCCGTACCCAAGCCCGAAAAATTGGAAATATTTTTATTGATCTGTACACCAAATTCATGCTTGCCAAAAACCAGATTATCATTAGGTAAACTACTAATATTTACTTTAGGTTTTAATTGTGTTACTGCAAATGATGGATATTCAGGAATTGATAAAACTCTAACGCTCACATTAGAATTTGAGTTATAATTAGTTGAAGCAGCATAATTAACTGTAATCTTGTTGGTCCATCCCTGCAGTCCTGAAAAATTTGTATGAGAATCAGATTCTACAATAAATCGTAAATATACAGGCTCTGAAGCGTTAACATTTAATGTAATGGTATGAGGGGTTGTAGAAGCAAGAGTATTATGCTGATAAATTTCTGGTGTAATAAGATCAGTAATTGTACCATCAACAGCACTTTCTGTTACAATTCTGAAAGTTATGTCATCACTTAAATCTGACAAAGAGATACTCTGAACATCGATATTGGCAGTACCATCTGCATCCAAATACAAAGGTGCAGAAATACCGTTCAAAAGAAAATTGCTTCCATAACTTCCATTATTTAAATGAAATTGTGCTTGCGACAATTCGTATGTATTAGGTATCTCATTGCCATAGTCATCAACATAAGAGATCGTCGGATTAGAATTCAAAGCATAATTCTCCTCCATATTTTTATGTAATCTTACATATACTTTATCCCCACTCTTCACATGTAATTTATCTGGGCTATTAATAGCCGTTCTTAAATTAGGATTACTCTGAGGTACATTTAATATTTGGTTATAATAATCATTATATCTGGATATACTTATATTGTGTACCGGATTATTTGCATTAATTTCTGCTAAATAAATTCTTCCATTTCTATAAGTACTACCAGAAGGAATTGGGTTTTCAATTTCTACAGAATAATACATTTTGTGTGTTGGACCTACAACATTTGCAGAAAAAGATACATTATCAGTGAATTTAATATCTCCATCCTTAGGTGCTATCCATACTTTT
>DKLU01000302.1 GCA_002455915.1 Chryseobacterium sp. UBA6632 | reverse complement strand
AAGGCTTTGGAAAATTTATTACAAAAGAATTCATGAAATTATAATTCAGACAAAATAAATAGATGCAAAATAGTAACGTACATATTGAAAAAACAGAAATTTTATCAGACAACTGGTATACGTTGAAAAAGATTACTTTCAACATTCAAAGAAAAGACGGAACCACCGAAACACAAAGCAGAGAAGCTTATGACAGAGGAAATGGTGCTGTCATTTTGTTGTATAACACAACCACAAAAAATGTTGTTTTAACGAGACAATTCCGAATGCCAACCTACCTCAACGGAAATCCCTCGGGAATGCTGATCGAAGCCTGCGCAGGATTATTAGACAATGATAATCCCGAAGATTGCATCAAAAGAGAAACGGAAGAAGAAACAGGTTATAAGATTTCTAAGGTTGAAAAAGTGTGTGAAGCCTATATGTCGCCGGGTTCTGTAACGGAAATTCTTCACTTTTTTATTGCTGAATATTCTAATGATATGAAAGTAGCAGATGGTGGCGGTCTGGAACATGAAGGTGAAAATATCGAAGTGCTGGAATTATCTTTTGAAGCTGCTTTACAAATGATCGATTCTGGGGAAATAAAGGATGCAAAAACAATCATGCTTATTCAATATATTCGCCTAAAAGGTATTTTATAATGAATTTTTCAATCATTTTTCATTAGTTTTGTTAAAACCATCTATTTATCAGGAATTGGCAAGTGCTTTGCTGGAAAATGAAAAGTAAATCATCAAACAAAAATCTCATGAAATTATTATATACGTTCAGCCTTTATTTATTGTTATCAGCCAGTGTTTTTGGGCAGAAAACGGAAAAATTAAGTCCGAAGGAAAAGGCCATGATTGAGCAGTATAAAAATGAGTACAAGAAAAAAAACTATAAAAAATTTGAAGGGAAAATCTCTTTAACAGACAGCCATGCGCAATTTGATGATAAAGTTTTTTACTACAATAAATCTGATAAATTTACCACAGAATTATTAAAAGAGGGTTTGCTGTATCCTCAGTTGATAACAGATTATCAAATGCAGAAATTTTTGGATGAAACTACGGATAAAACTCAGAAAAGATTTCTTAAACTGCAAAAAGATCCGCGTGCCGGTTTTGATGTGAATAATGTAAGCATAAGCAATACAACAGAATTTCCCTCTGAAAATTCAAATCCGAAAACAAAGATTTTCAAATTTCTTTATAAGGACAGCAAATTAGGAAATAATTCGATTCTTTATTTAATTGAACTAACCAATAAATCTGCAACAAAAGATACTTCGTTGGAAGATTTTATTAAAGGGGCGAGTTTGACGTATTTGCAACAACAAAGACTGGATTAATTTTCTAAGTTAAATTAATTATGGAAATTCAAAACATTGACCATCTTGTTTTAACCGTAGCGGATATCGACAAAACAATAGACTTTTATACTCAGATTCTGGGTTTTGAAATCGTAACTTTTGGAGATAACCGAAAAGCGCTGACTTTCGGAAATCAGAAAATCAATCTTCATCACAAAGGCAAAGAATTTGAACCTAAAGCTGAATATCCTACATCAGGTTCAGCCGATCTATGCTTTATTGCTACAACAGATATTCATGAGGTTTTGAAAGAATTGCAAGATAAAAATATAGAAATCATCGAAGGAATTGTTGACAGAACCGGAGCTTTAGGAAAAATAAAATCAGTGTATTTTCGAGATCCGGATTTAAATTTGATTGAGGTAAGTAATTATTATTGATGTAAAGCAATCTCTTGATAGAAAACACTTAGTTTGTCGTACTTAAAGTATCTTAGCACAGTATTAGAAAAATTCGAACCTAGATGCTTTCAACATGACAAAACTTNNCGCTCTTCCGATCTAATATACTAAATGCTCACCCCATGCGTATTTTTCACTTCCGCCATTACAAAAGTACTGTGCGTACTTCCGATAGAATCTACAGAACCTAATTTATTGAACACAAAATCCTGATAATGTTTCATATCTCTTACCTGAACTTTCAGTAAGAAATCAAAATCACCGGAGATATTATAACATTCTGCCACTTCATCGATTTGCAGAATATCTTTCACAAACTGGTTTCCCACAGAACGATCGTGGATTTTCAGCTTTACCTGACAAAAAATGGTAAATCCACGATTCAGTTTTTCTGCTTCCAAAACAGCAGCATAATGCTTAATATATCCCTCCTGCTCTAGTCTTTTCACTCGTTCGAAAACAGGAGAAGCAGATAGATTGACCTCTTTTGCGAGTTCTTTTACGGTCAGTTTTGCATTTTTTTGAAGGATTCTTAGCAGTTGCAGGTCCTTTTCATCCAGTTTTTCCACAGAATAATATTCTTTTTTGATTATGTTTTTCAAAATTAAAGAATAATTTGCTTTTAGAAATAATTGCAATAAGGTATTTTATTAAATTTTTGCCAGAAAGATCATCAATTGATTGTGATGGTGGAGGGTTCTAGAGAAGCCAGTAGAGAGTTTGTTTTGCAGACGCTTTATTTTTTTCAGGAGTTTGAGGGTTCCT
>DKLU01000452.1:2854-3564 GCA_002455915.1 Chryseobacterium sp. UBA6632 | reverse complement strand
AATAATGGTTTAGGTTTAAAATTATTAGGAATTACGGGAGATGAAGTAATTCCTGCGGAAGCTTATGCTGAAATTAAAGCTAAAACCATCGCAACAGTTCGTGGCACAGTTCAGGCTGATATTTTAAAAGAAGACCAAGCTCAAAACACTTGTATTTTCTCTACTGAATTTGCCTTGAGATTAATGGGTGACGTTCAGGAATATTTCATCAAAGAAAAAGTAAGAAACTTCTACTCGGTTTCAATTTCGGGTTATCACATTGCAGAAGCGGGTGCAAATCCGGTTTCTCAGTTGGCATTTACTTTGGCAAATGGTTTCACTTATGTTGAATATTATTTGTCAAGAGGAATGGATATCAATGATTTTGCTCCCAACTTATCATTCTTCTTCTCCAACGGAATCGACCCTGAATATTCAGTAATCGGACGTGTGGCGAGAAGAATCTGGGCAAAAGCAATGAAATTGAAATACGGAGCCGACGAAAGAAGTCAGATGTTGAAATATCACATCCAAACTTCAGGTCGTTCACTTCATGCTCAAGAGATTGATTTTAATGACATTAGAACAACTCTTCAAGCACTTTACGCAATTTACGATAACTGTAATTCATTGCACACAAATGCTTATGACGAGGCGATTACAACTCCGACTGAGCAATCGGTAAGAAGAGCGATGGCGATTCAGTTGATTATTAATAAAGAATTAGGTTT
>DKLU01000452.1:1466-2804 GCA_002455915.1 Chryseobacterium sp. UBA6632 | reverse complement strand
ATTAATAAAGAATTAGGTTTGGCGAAAAATGAAAATCCACTTCAAGGTTCATTTATTATTGAAGAATTGACGGATTTGGTGGAAGAAGCTGTTTATACAGAATTCGACAGAATCACGGAAAGAGGTGGTGTTCTTGGAGCGATGGAAACGATGTACCAACGTTCAAAAATTCAGGAAGAATCAATGCATTACGAATGGTTGAAACACACAGGAGAATATCCAATCATCGGGGTAAACACGTTCTTAGGAAAAGACGGTTCGCCAACGGTTCGTCCAGGAGAAGTGATCCGTTCGACTGAGGAAGAAAAGCAATTCCAGATTGAAATGCTCCATAATTTCCAAAATTCTAATCAAGATAAATCTGCAGAAGCTCTGAAAACTTTACAACACGCTGCCATCAATCAGCAAAACTTATTCGAAGTGATGATGGATGCCGTGAAATATTGTTCACTTGGGCAGATTACCAATGCTTTGTTTGAAGTGGGTGGTAAGTACAGAAGAAATATGTAGGCCCGTAGTCGGGCAGACAATTTTTTACTACTACTTGTTTTAAAAATTATATAATTAAACCTCAAGGAATTTTCTTTGAGGTTTGATATTTTAAATTAATCATAATTAGAGGAGACTATCTTACCAAGATTTTATATTTTCGCACAAAATTAATTACAACAATGAAAAAAATATTTTTTTGCTTATTATTAATCTTGAATTATAATTTAAAAGCTCAGAATCTACAACTAAACAATTTATTTCAGTCAAACAGCAATGCTCTCTCCCAAACTATAACATCTAGCTATCTAAAAAAACAGGTAGACGGCAGCATATATTCTAACACAGTAGCATCTGGAAATGTAAATATTTTTGGAAATACTATTGATACAGGAGCCAATAAAATTAGTGTATTTTCAAAATTAAGCTCAGCTGGAAATCTTGAATGGCAATCCTATATTACTTCATCGGATATTATGCCAGCAAGTTATGACAACAATCACATTATAGATTTAAATAGTCAAGGTGAAATTATTTATACTATTCCGACATCTAATAATAGTAGTTTTAAAAGTAATAATGGTGTAGAAATACCTTTAGTCAACAATGCATACGAGGTAATAAAACTATCTAATACAGGAGAATTACAATGGAAAAAAAGCATTGTCTCCCTTACAAATCCTAAGGTTTCTTCATTTTATGACCGAAATGGTGACATTATTGTTTGGATAGGACAAAATCAGGGAACCAATTTGCTTTTTGACAATCAACAATTAAGCTCAATATATAGCATTATTGTAAAATTAAATGGGCAGACAGGAAATATTATTTACACAAAAAGTATTGATG
>DKLU01000452.1:714-1358 GCA_002455915.1 Chryseobacterium sp. UBA6632 | reverse complement strand
TTACACAAAAAGTATTGATGACTTAAGTTATTGGATAGGATCAATCTTATTTGATGAAAATAATGAAATGTATGCTTTCTATGAACCTTTTAACATCAATTCTGATCATACATTTAATGTTGGAAATATTCAAATTCAAGGAAACGAAGATGATTTTAATTTTCTAATGGTAAAATTCGATGGTTTAGGCAATCCTATTTGGGGTAAAAACTTTTATCAAAATATACCTGTTGGTACAAATAAATATAGCTGGCTTAATGATGTAAAATATGATGGAACTAATTTTATAATGTACGAAGTAATAGCGTCGGCAGGAGCAACTCCTAATCCATCATTTTTAACAATTAATGGAATGTATCATACAAATCCTTATCCAAATAAGAGTATAGCCAATGCCGTATCAAAAGTCTCTAAAACAGGAAATGTATTATGGTCTAGTCCTATTTTCACATCAGGCACGTATGATTCCAATCAGTTTGATATTGATGAAGTAGGAAATTCTTATATTTATGGAAGATGGTTTGATAAAATAACAATTGAAGGAAACGAACATCCAATGAGTACATATTCTTCCAATATTATTAAATTTAATTCAAATGGGAGTTTAAGCTTTATTGAGCCAATTATTCAAAGTTCATTCAATG
>DKLU01000452.1:0-587 GCA_002455915.1 Chryseobacterium sp. UBA6632 | reverse complement strand
TATTCAAAGTTCATTCAATGATTATAATCAAAAAATATCAATCCTTTCAAGCAATAAAATATTCATAGCAGGTAACACATGGGCACAATCTATTAAAGGGCAAGCAATTAATAGCATCGGTGGAGATAATTATTATATAGCAGAATTAGCACAAATGGGCGCTTTAGGAGTAAAAGATTTGCAAATAGTAAATAATATAAAAATGTATCCTAATCCAGCTCATGACTTTATTATAATTGATACAAATGAACAATTATCATCTGCTAAAATATATGATATAAGCGGAAAATTGATGTTAAATCCAACTTTTTTATCTAATAAAATTGAAATAGGATCACTACCCTCCGGAAATTATATTGTAGAAATTTTCAACAAGTCTGGAAAATTAATTACAAATAAAAAAATGATAAAGAAGTAATACTTTAAATCAAAACCTCAAGGAAATTTTCTTTGAGGTTTTTTGTTGTTTAAAAATTTAATTTTCACAAAGTCTATTTTTCTCTTCAAGAGTTTTTTATAATTTCACGCAAAAATTAAAAATAGCTATGAAAAATAATTTAAAGTATATTTTACTGTTTTTAGGAATC
>DKLU01000458.1 GCA_002455915.1 Chryseobacterium sp. UBA6632 | reverse complement strand
AGAGGTGAAAACGGGGTACACCGATTAGTGAGGATTTCTCCTTTCGATTCTAATGCGAAGCGTCACACGAGTTTCGTATCGGTATATGTTTATCCTTTGGTGGATGATACGATTGAAATTAATATCAATCCTGCCGATATTTCATTTGAAACGATGAGGTCTTCCGGAGCGGGAGGTCAGAACGTAAACAAAGTGGAAACAGCGGTTCGTCTTCGTCACGCGCCAACAGGAATTATTATTGAAAACTCAGAATCACGTTCACAGCTTCAGAATAAAGAAAAGGCAATGCAATTGCTTCGTTCAAGATTATATGAAATGGAACTGGAAGAGCGTATGAAAGCCCGTAACGAGATCGAAGCCAATAAGATGAAGATCGAGTGGGGAAGCCAGATCAGAAATTACGTCATGCATCCTTATAAATTGGTAAAAGATGTACGTTCGGGGCATGAGACTTCGGATGTAGATTCTGTGATGAACGGAAATCTTACGCCTTTCCTGAAAGCATTTCTAATGGCGGATGGAACGGCAGTTTCGGATGATGATTTAGACCTATAAAAATCATATTTAAATTTCGTTAAATTGTTAGAATAAATTTCGTTTTGACATTTATTAATCCTATTTTTGCCGTATAACAAAGTGTATGGAAGATTTCAATAGCTGGAGAGATTTACTAAATCCAGAGTTTTATATAAAATTAGGCGGGTTCTGGCTTATTTTATTCATTATTTTTGCTGAAACAGGTCTGTTTGTAGGATTCTTTTTACCAGGAGACTCACTTCTTTTTGTTTCAGGAATTTATGCTGTTGATATCATCAAAGAGACTTTCGGATCTACGGGAAGCGACTTTTTCGATACTTTCCTTTTAGCATCGGCGGTTGCGCTGGCTGCAATCATTGGTAACGAGGTTGGATATTATTTTGGAAGAAAAACAGGTTCTGCATTATATAAGAAGCAGGATACGATGCTTTTCAAGAAAAAATACTTGTATCAGGCACATGATTTCTTTGAAAAAAACGGGGCTTTAGCAATTATTATGGCAAGATTTTTACCTGTGGTAAGAACGTTTACTCCAATTGTTGCGGGAATTGTAAAGATGGATAAAAAAGCATTCCTGAGAGATAATATCATCGGGGCTATTTTATGGTCTTTCTTATTGATTTTTGCAGGACATTACCTTGACAAATTATTCATGGAGCAATTCGGAATTGATTTAAAGAAAAAACTGGAACTGATTATCATTGTCATCGTTTTGGTAACCACTTTACCAGTTATTCTTAAATTCTTATTCGGAAAGAAACAGGATTTTTCGAAGTATGAAAATCATAATTTCGACGAAGAAGAAAATAAATAGCATTAAATTCAATAAACTATATCAATAACCTGCTCTTTAGAGCGGGTTATTTTTTTAGGAGATATTTGATTCTATCGAAATAGCTATTTTTATTTGAAGCTATTTCCTGCTTTCCGTTACAATTCCTCATTACGCGGCTCCGCTTCGCTTCGCCGCTCCATTCCGGGATTTTCACTGCAATCAGGGCTAGAAAAGTCGTCTTTCATTTTAAAATTAGTCATAAAATCAACAGTCAAAAATTTTGAATAACAAAAGTTGATCACCAATTAATAAAAACAAATACCACATTATCAGTTTTAACCTAATTTTCATTTTTCATGGCTTAAAATTTGTGTGTAACCTATCACACCAAAAATATAAATATGCCTTACATTACAAAACAAAGCGACAAAAATTTTCAATTATATTACGAAGATTTCGGTTCCGGACAACCTATTATTTTAATTCACGGTTGGCCATTGAGCGGAAAATCCTGGGAAATGCAGATTCCAGTATTGCTCAATCTTGGATATAGAGTCATTTCTTACGACAGAAGAGGTTTTGGAAAATCTTCACCATCCACAGACGGATACGATTACGATGGATTAACAGCCGATTTACACGAATTAATTTCACAGTTAGAATTACAAAACGTTATTCTTTTCGGTTTTTCCATGGGAGGTGGTGAAGTGGTACGTTATCTCACCAACTATGGTTCTGAAAATGTAGATAAAGTCGCTTTAATATCGTCAATAATTCCTCTAGTCAAACAAAAAGAAGATAATCCTGATGGGGTTCCGCAGGAAAATCTAAACGAAATAATGCAAAATCTGAAAACTGACAGAATCACTTTTCTGGAATCATTTCATAAAGATTTTTATAATTACGGATTACTTTCACAGTCCGTAAGCCAAAAACAGTTGGACTATGACTGGGCAATCGCTGCATTTGCTAACCCAATTGCCACCATAAAATGTGCTGAAAGCTGGGCAAATACAGATTTCCGTCCGGAACTCCCGAATATAAATGTGAAAACATTAATCGTACATGGAGATGCCGACAAAATAGTTCCGATAGAAACCGCAGGAAAACAGGCTGCTGAAGGAATTGCAAACAATGATTTTGTGATTATAGACGGCGGCCCACATGGTCTTAACGTCACTCATGCTGATGATTTAAACAGCGTTTTAAGTAGGTTTTTAACAGAACAATAACTTTTCTTTCAATAAAAACGATTCTTTAGAATCAAAAATCCGCAATACTTTCTATTGCGGATTTTAATTTTATTTGAAGTAAAAAGTTATTTAAAGTTTTACTCTCCCTCAAAATAAAACTCTAAAACACTCCTATTCTAAGACTCTCAAACTCTCCTCAAACTAATTAAAAAATATAATCCGTGCTCAAGAAATTAGAATCATGATCTCTTACAATCGTATTCAATAATTCTTTGTTTGAATCTGTAATTTTAGCCGCAACCAATGAGCGAATGGAGAATGAACGAAGCGCATCAAAAACAGAAAGCGTACCTTCTGCACTATCTTTTCTTCCGGTAAAAGGAAAAACATCCGGACCTCGCTGAGCCTGACAATTAATGTTCACACGGCTTACCAGATTCACAAAAGGATCAATTAATTTAGAAACCTCCAACGGATCTTCACTGAAAATACTTACCTGCATTCCGTGGTCTGCATTCACCTGATAATCGATCGGTTCTTCAATATCATCAAACGGAACCACAGGAATTACCGGACCGAATTGTTCTTCATGATACAACTTCATTTCATTATTTACAGGATAAACCACTGCTGGAAAAACAAAAGACTCTTCTGTAAATCCACCATTTTCATTCAAAACTTTTGCTCCTTTTGCCAAAGCATCATCAATACATTCTTTTAAATACGGAGGTTTATTCACTTCTGGAAGCGGTGTAATTTTCACATCTTTTTCCCAAGGTAAGCCAGGTTTCAAAGCAGAAACCGCCGCCGTTAATTTCTTAGTAAATTCTTCCGCAACATCTTTCTGAACGAAAATTAATTTCAGCGCAGTACATCTTTGCCCGTTGAATGAAAGAGCTCCTAAAATACATTCGCTTACCGCAACATCCAAATTAGCATTTTTAGTTACAATCGCAGCATTTTTAGCATCTAAACTTAAAATAGCACGTAAACGATTAACCTTCGGATGCAGTTTTTTCAATCCATTAGCCACTTTACTCGAACCGATGAACGCTAAAACATTCACTTTTCCGCTTTCCATAATTGGAGTGATGATTTCTGAACCTTTTCCGTATAATGTATTTACCGTTCCTTTCGGAAAAGCTTCTTTGAAAGCATTTAACAACGGATAATGCGCTAAAACGCCATGTTTAGGAAGTTTAAACAAAATTGTATTTCCCATAATTAAAGCCGGAATCAATGTGGTGAAAATTTCGTTTAGAGGATAATTGAAAGGTCCCATACTCAATACGACACCAAGCGGCGCTCTTCTGATTTGAGCAATGGTTCCTTCTGCTTGCTGAAAACGTGAAGATTCTCTGTCAAGATCCTTCAATGCATCGATCGTTTGATTGATATAATCTACCGTTCTGTCGAATTCTTTGGTTGAATCTGCCAATGTTTTTCCGATTTCCCACATCAATAATCTGATCACCAAATCACGCTGCTGAATCATGAGGTATACAAATTTCTGCATACATTTTATTCGGCCTTCTACAGACATTGTAGGCCACTCTCCTAATCCGTTATCGTAGGCTTTTACGGAAGCTTCCAATACTTCCATCGTTTCTTTAGGGCCAATATTCGGGATGGTTCCCAACAATTTTCTTTCCAGTCCGTTTTCAGTCTGAATGCAGACTGGCGAATAAATTTCCTGAACCTCCCCGTTCCATTCTACAAGCTCTCCGTTTAAGAGATAAACTTTCTGATGAATTTCGGGAACTTTATATTCTTCGGGAATTTCGTTTTCTGATTTAAATATTTCTTGAAATGAAGATGTGTTTGCTGAATTCATAAATTTTTAATGTTTAATAGTGTGTAAAATTTGAATAGAATAAAGGTAGATGGAAAATTTGAGTTTAAAAATAGCTCTTTAATAGATTTGCTCTATTTAAAACAAACTTAACATAAGTGATAAAAAGAATATTTTTACCATATGTTTAACTTTAAAATCTTACATTCATCTAAAATTCATTTGAAATAATTTTCACAGCATTTACTAATCTAAACATACTTAAAAAATAAAATTTATGGTTTTAAAATTCGTTTTCAATGCCTTATTACTGTTTTCAGTATTTACAATGGCGCAGCAATCTAAAACACAAAACACCGTATTAGCAGGAGGAAAGCCAGTTCACACCTATGCTAAATTACCGGCAGTAAACAAAGCTGCTCCTAAATTCACGCTTACCGATGTGACAATGAAAGACCAGACTCTTGATTCTTACAAAGGGAAATATTTGATTTTGAATATCTTTCCGAGTGTAGATACGGGGGTTTGTTCGGCTTCTGTACGTCATTTCAATGAAGATGCGGCTAATCTTCCGAATACGGTGGTGCTTTGTATTTCCAAAGATTTACCTTTTGCTCAAAAAAGATTTTGCGGTGCTGAAGGTATCAAAAATGTTGAAATGCTTTCTGATTTCCGTTCAGATTTTGGAAAAACCTATGGTGTAGAAATTACAGATTCTGCCATGAAAGGATTATTGAGCAGAGCCGTTGTCGTGATTGATCCTTCAGGGAAAATTGTTTATGAAGAGCAGGTTGCCGATATGTCGCATGAACCGAATTATGAAAAGGCGATTGCTGCTGTGAAGAAGTAGATTATCTGGTCAAAGAAATCAGTTTAAATTATTAGTAAAAATAATTCTTTATATGGAGAATTTTATTATATTTGATTTTAACAAATTAAACAATTACTATGAAAAATTTAAAAAAGATTTCAAGAAATCAATTAAAACAAGTAAAGGGAGGAGATTCAACACCAGTTTGTGGTCCTGGCTTATATTATGTTTGTGAGGCAGTGGGTCAATGTGATGAAATTTCAGGTGTAGAAGATTGTCTATGTGCATGTAAACCAAGAGTCCTTCCTACAACATAAGAATTACAAAAGAAACTGTTTCAAATGAAACAGTTTCTTTTGTAA
>DKLU01000093.1 GCA_002455915.1 Chryseobacterium sp. UBA6632 | reverse complement strand
AATAAAATTAAACTATATGAAACAAAGTGATTTAAAGTATTCATCACTCATTGCTGTTTTGTACTTTGGTATGAATGTGAATGCACAAACTACGCCAAAAGATACTGTTCCTAAAGAACAGAAAATCGAAGAAGTAGTAATGATTGGTTACGGTAGCCGTAAGAAAGTAGATAATACTACTGCTATCAGTTCAATAAGCGCTGAAGAGGTTACAAAAACAAAGGTTTTAAATGCTTCACAAGCCATTCAAGGTAAAGCTGCTGGGGTACAAATTACAGCTTCTGATATGCCGGGTTCTAAACCTACGGTAATGATTAGAGGTCTAGGTACTGTTCTTGGAGGTAGAGAGCCTTTGTATGTTGTCGATGGTATGTTTACGGATAATATTAGTAATATAAATTCGAATGACATTTTAAGTTATGACATATTGAAGGATGCTGCAGCTTTAGCAATTTATGGTAACAGAGCAGCAAATGGAGTTATTATTATTACAACGAAATCTGGTAAAGGTAAGCTTAGCGTTTCTTATGATGGTTTAGTTGGTGTAAGAAATCCTTTGAAAACTGTTAAGATGGCTAATTCTTCGGAGTTTGCAAATTACAACAACATTGCTTTAGGAACGAATACGTTTGCAGCTAATCAACCTGTAAATACAGATTGGTTTAAAGAGATTACAAGAACTGGAATTTATAACCAACATAACCTTGCTATTTCTGGATCTTCAGAGTCTGTAAAATATTATTTAAGTTTAAGTAATTATGATGAACAATCAATTCTAAGAGGAACTGATTATAATAGAGCTACAATTAGATCAAATAATGAATTTAAAATAGCTAAAGGGGTTACATTATCACAAAATTTGAGCATTGCTTTTACTAAAGAAACTCCTAAACCTTTAGGAGCATTTACTACTGCCTACAAACAATCTCCTTTAGTTCCTGTTCGTTATGCTTCAGGGCAATTTGGTCTTCCGTTTGTAAACTCAAATGGAATAGTAGATTATACAGGATCTAAGTTTAATAATGTTGGAAACCCTATGAGTGAGCTGTTTTATAATAATCAGCAAAGAAAGGGAATGGTAATGCAGGGAGGTTTAAAGTTAGATGTAGATATCTTTAAAGGACTTAAATTTACTTCACAATATAATGGTGAATATGGAAATTCTAGAGCATATAACTTTACAGATGCTGTAGCAGTTTGGTTAGCAGCAGACCCTACAAGAGTTGCCTCTGGTTTCCCTACTTCGAACCCTAGAAATACTTTATTAAATAATAAAGAAGATTACTACAGATGGTCACTTACAAATTATTTAACATATAATAAAAAGTTTGGAGTACATGATATTGAGGCTACCGTAGGAACAGAAGCAACTGTCATTAACGGAGTAGAATCATTAAATTTAACTCGAAGAAATCTTTTATTAAATGATCAGAATTATTGGAACATTAATGATTTTGATTATGTAAACAATGTTCAAAATTTAACCTCTGTAAAAGGAGATAGAAACACAACAATATCATATTTTGCAAGAGCACAATATAAATTGATGAATCGTTATCTTTTAAGTGCTACTGTAAGACGTGATGGCTCATCTCAATTTGCAGCAGGTCAAAAATGGGGAACGTTCCCATCATTTGGCGCAGGTTGGGTTGTCTCTGAAGAAGATTTCATGAAAGACGGTTTCTTTAACCTTTTAAAATTAAGAGGAGGTTGGGGTAGATTAGGAAACCAAAGGGTTCCATTGAACTATTTACCACTAAACTCGGGAACAGTTTACAATTATGGTTTTGGAAATAGTAGTGCTGTAAGTAATGGTATTACAGTTAATAAAGGATATGACCCTCTTTTGGGCTGGGAGATAACAGAAGAATCTTCTGTAGGATTAGACTTTGGAATTCTTAATAACAGATTAACAGGTAGTGTTGATGCCTATAACAGAGAAACAACAAATCTAATTCTAGGAATTACTAACTATTTAGCATCTGGTCAATCTTTAGAGTATTATTCTCACGTTGGAGCAGTTGTAAATAAAGGTTTGGAATTCTCTTTAAATTGGGCTGATAAAATTGGAGAAAACTGGTCTTACTCTATTGGTGGAAACTATTCATATAACAATAATAAACTTACAAGAGTAGATACCCAAAAAAATATCTCACAATTAGTTGGAGGAGATTTAGCGAATGGACAATGGACTAAGCTATTCAATGCCACTACAGTTGGTCACGCGTTAGGTAGTTTTTATTTATGGGAAGCAGATGGTTATGATGCCAATGGTAATTTAAAGTATAAAGACTTAAATGGAAACGGAGTTACAGGATCTGCCGATGCTGGTGATAGAAAATACTTCGATTCATATATTCCAAAATCTACATTAGGTATTAATGTATCATTAAGTTATAAAAATTGGGATTTTGCAGCTAATGGATACGGTGCATTTGGTTTCAAAGTATACAATGGTAAAAAAGCGCAAAGAATTAGTGGTGAAAACGTTGAAGCTTCAGTAGCAAATGATTTCTGGACAGCATCTAATACAAATGCAGCAAATCCAGCTCCGTCAACTGCTATTCCTATTGCATCAACATTTTTCTTAGAAGATGGTGATTATTTTAGAATAAATAATATTTCTGTAGGATATACTATTAAAGATATTGCGAAATATGTTAAATCTATGAGATTATATGTGAGTGCAATTAACCCTGTAGTGTGGCAGAAATATTCAGGATATTCTTCGGAATTATCAGGATATAGTTCTACAGATGCTGCAGCTGAAGGTAATCCATATAAGCTTGCCGGAGTTGAATTAAATAATTATCCAACGTTAAGATCATTTGTATTCGGTTTAAACCTTAACTTCTAAAAAAATGAAAAGAAATAAAATATTATTAGTCTCTTTAATGTTATTAGTAGGAGGGGCTTTTACACAAAGTTGTAGTGATGAATTTATTGAGGTGTCACCTTCTGAATCAATGACGGTTGGAGATATCGAAAAATTCAATAATAATGATGGGGCAAATTACTTTGTAAATTCCATTTATGCTAAATTTTTAGATTGGAATATGAGCACATTTGCCTGGATTGGTGTAACTTCTATTGTTTCTGATGATGCAGATAAAGGATCTAGTCCAGGGGATAATGGTTCAGATAAGGATATCTTAGATGCTTTGAAGTTTACAGCTACTACACCTTCTTTTAAGGAATTATTTGCTTCTAACTATCAGGGAATTAACAGAGCGAATCAAGCCATATTATATGTTCCACAACTTACAAATGCAGATGAAAGCTTAAGAAAAAGACTTGTAGGTGAGGCTAAGTTTTTACGTGCTTTTATGTATTTCACATTAGTACGATCTTTTGGTGGTGTTCCATTGGTTGATCATGTACCAGTACAGGGTAACGATGCTGATAAAAAAATGCAGTTAACAAGAGTTACCAAAGAAGAAATATATGCTTTCATAGAGAAAGATCTTAAAGATGCGATCGAGTCTTTACCGGCATCTGGTTATAATGCGTCTACGCAAGGTAGAGTTACTGGTGGTTCTGCTCATGCACTTTTAGCAAAAGTTTATCTTTATCAGAAAAAGTGGCAACTAGCTGTAGATGAAACAAATCTAGTAACAGGTTATTCTCTTACTCCAAATTTTATTGATATCTATAAAGTTTCTGGAGAAAATAATGCTGAATCTCTTTTTGAAATCAATGGATCAGGAAGTGCTAGTGGAAGAGCTATTCAACAATACTCTCAAGTTCAAGGAGCTCGTGGTTCTGGAGGTTGGGGATGGGGATTCTCTACTCCAACTCAGGGATTGTATGATGCTTATTCTGCAACTGATACGAGAAGAGATGCAACAATCATCCATAGAGATATGACTCTATATGATGGAAGATATGTTCCAAATACTGTAGAAAATAAATTCTACAACTATAAAGCATATTCTTCAGCTTTTTATGATCAAGCATCAACGGATACAAACATTCGCTACTTAAGATATGCTGAGGTTCTTTTAATTAAAGCTGAAGCAATGAACGAATTAGGTCAAACTTCTGCTGCGATTCCATTCTTGAATCAAGTGAGAAACAGAGCTAATATTGGAGATACTCCAGCGATTTCTCAAGCTGATGTAAGAGAAGATATCTGGAAGCAGAGAAGATTAGAATTAGCTTTCGAACATGACAGATGGTTCGATTTGGTAAGAACTGGTCAGGCTCAGGCGGCTATGGCTGCTGATGGCGGAAAAGTTTTCCAGGTTGGAAAGCATGAAGTATTCCCATTACCTCAAGACTTTATTACAGAGGCAGGTGGATTATCAGCTCAGAACCCGAACTACTAAAAATTTAATCAATAAAATCACAGAGGAGAATGAAAATTCTCCTCTTGTTTTAGGGATCAACTTTAAAATTTGAATTATGAAAAGGATAGTACTATCAATGGCTGTTGTATCATTACTTACGGTTTCCTGCAAAAATTCTCAGACGCTTAAACTCTCAAACTCTCAAACTCAGATTGTAAAAAACGATATTACGGATGAGCAATTAATGGATAAAGTTCAGAAAGAGTCTTTAAAATATTTCTGGGATTACGCAGAACCCAATTCAAAATTAGGAAGAGAGCGTTATCATGAAGATAATATTTATCCTGATAATGATAAGCACGTCATCACGACAGGAGGTTCCGGGTTTGGATTGGCGACAATTTTGGTGGGTGTGGAAAGAGGTTTCGTTCCAAGAAAAGAAGCGGTAAAAAGATTGACTACGATGATGGACTTTCTGGCAAAATCAGACCGTCATAAAGGTGCTTGGTCACACTGGATCAACGGGGAAACAGGAAAAACCGTTCCCTTCGGAAAAAAAGATAATGGTGGAGATTTGGTAGAAACTGCGTTTTTAACTTCAGGAATTTTAATGGTTCGTGAATATTTCAAAAACGGAAATGCCGAAGAAAAAGCACTTGCCCAAAAATGTGACGAACTTTGGAAAGGAATTCAATGGAATTGGTACACGAAAGGCGGAGAAAAAGTATTGTACTGGCATTGGTCACCGGAATATCAATGGGAAATGAACTTCCCGCTTCAAGGTTATAATGAATGTTTAATCACGTATATTTTAGCAGCTTCGTCGCCAACCTATCCAATCGACGCTGAAACGTATTATAAAGGCTGGACTAGGAACGGAACTTACCTTTCAGATAAAGAAAAATATGGACTTCCAATGTATGTTAAGCACAACGGAGCTGAAGAATATGGCGGACCATTATTCTGGACTCAGTATTCTTACATCGGTTTAGATCCAAGAAATTTATCGGATAAATTAATCAAAAATTACTTTGATTTAAACAAAAATCAGGTTCTTATCGATTATAAATATTGTGTTGAAAATCCAAAAGGCTGGAAAGGATACGGAGCAAATTACTGGGGATTGACAGCAGGTTATTCAAGAAATAAAGACGGAAGTGTCGGTTACGACGCTCATTTTCCACAAAATGACCACGGAGTGATTACTCCGACGGCAGCGTTGAGCAGTTTCCCATATTCACCCAAAGAATCGATGGATTTTCTGAGATTTATCTATACGCAAAAACCTGAATTTATCGGTTCTGCAGGACCTTACGATGCTACTTCTATTAATTACTACAATTGGTTTACCCCAAGATATTTAGCGATTGATCAGGGAACGATTGCTCCGATGATTGAAAATTACAGAACCGGATTTTTATGGAAATTATTCATGAATGCTCCGGAAATTCAACAGGGATTAAAGAAATTAAGTTTCAAATCTGAAAAATATAATATCAAATAGTATTTTTCAGAAGCTTAATTGTATTTTCCGAATAAATTTTAAATAAAACTTAAAAAACCTAAGAACCTGTTTAAATTATATGATATAATTTTCATTGTTTACTTCATTTGCTTAATTAAAATAAACTTTG
>DKLU01000122.1 GCA_002455915.1 Chryseobacterium sp. UBA6632 | reverse complement strand
GAAAAGTATCAAAAGTAAAATTGCTTTTACAAACTTTTAAATAGCTAATTTTTCAAAACTAACATCTTTTGTACCTTTTGTGGTAAAAAAAAAACGACTTTATTTTTTCAATAGTTTCATTTTTTCAGCAATTCGTTTTCCGTTTTCATTACCATTTTCAAGATTTGAAATAATGTTTTGGAAATCGTTTTCCTTTCTGTTTTGAGATAGTTTTTGCTTAATAAAAATTTCAGTCGGAATAATTTTCATTCCAAAAGCACCTTTCATTTCCTTTTCAACAAATTCCTTTCCCATATCTTTCATCATCATCGGACATTGCTGAAAATTTTCGTATTTCGATGTCAGCTTATCTAAATGATTGTACAATTCATCGTGATTCATCAACTCAACTTTTCCATAAATTTGTACCGCTTCATAATTCCATGTTGAAACATTAATATGATCGTACCAACTGCTCGAAATATACGTGTGCGCTCCCAAAAAATCACAAAGAACTTCATCTCCATTTTTTAGGGTTTTCGCTTGCGGATTGGCTCTGGAAATATGAGTTTCAATATAAATATTTTCCGAATCATCTTCATTCAGCATCATCATAGAATGCGTCGCACGAATTTTATCCACAGAAGAAATTAATAAAGCAAAAGAATTCTCTCTGATGATTTCTTTCATCAAATTGTAATCTTCACTTTTGTATAATTTAGGAACAAACATATTTTCAATAAACTTTAAACTTAAAACAAAGAACCTGGAACCTTAAAAAAGTTCTCCCGGATTTCTAGGAACTGCAATATTCAAATGTTTATACGCTTTTTCCGTCACTTCACGACCTCTCGGCGTTCTGATGATAAACCCTTCCTGAATTAAAAACGGTTCATAAACTTCTTCCAACGTTTCAGGATTTTCTGCAATTGATGTCGCCAAAGCCGAAATTCCTACAGGTTTTCCTTTAAAATTTTCAATCATGACACGCATGATTTTATTATCCATTTCATCTAAACCAAATTCGTCAACATTTAATGAATTTAAAGCATATTTTGTAATCTCAATTTCAATTTCTCCATTTCCTTTAATTTCGGCAAAATCACGAACTCTTCTCAAAAGAGCGTTCGCAATTCTCGGAGTTCCACGACTTCTTCTTGCAATTTCAATCGCTGCATCTTCGTAAATTTTCACACCCAAAACTCTGGCACTTCGGATGATAATCATCGACAATAATTCAATAGTATAATATTCTAATCTGCTTTGAATTCCGAATCTTGCTAACATCGGTTTCGTCAACATTCCGCTTCGAGTTGTTGCTCCAACTAATGTAAAAGGATTCAAACCAATCTGAACACTTCTCGCATTGGGACCCGTTTCCAACATAATGTCGATTTTATAATCTTCCATTGCAGAATAAAGATATTCTTCTACAACAGGCGAAAGTCGGTGGATTTCGTCAATGAAAAGAACGTCGTTTTCTTCAAGATTGGTCAATAAACCTGCTAAACTTCCGGGTTTATCTAAAACGGGACCAGATGTAATTTTACAATTTACACCCAATTCATTTGCAATAATATTGGCTAAAGTGGTTTTTCCCAGACCCGGAGGACCATGTAAAAGGACATGATCGAGAGCACCGCCACGTCTTTTGGCAGCCGTTACGAAAACCTCGAGATTTTCTAAGGTTTTTCGTTGTCCGGCAAAATCTTTAAAGCTCTGCGGGCGAATCTGTTCTTCCTGCGCAAGCTCTTCACGGGAATAATTGTCTTTGTCTGGATGTAAAAAATCAGGCATTAATTCAATTTCATTTACCGTAAAGATAGGAAAATTGAGGTTAAGATTGGGATTGTGATAAGGGAAAAATTAAGATTTGAGAACAAGAGATATTTTAAGTATTTTTGAGAGAGAAAATTTTAAAGATAAAAATTGTTCAGCTTATAACGATGTAGAGATTCCTACAGAATAACAAAGAGAACATACAATTTGTCATCCTGAAAGGATCTAAGCAACGTAATTTGAACATTAAGCATTATTTTTATCTAAACTTTAGCTTTAAACTAAATAAATGAAACTTATTGGTCCTTTCAAGCAAGTCGTAACGCTTGCCAATCTTCCGTTAAGAGGAAAACTTTCAGATGAGCAACTTGAAATTATTGTTGATGGTGGAATTTTAATCAATAACGATAAAATTCAGCAAGTCGGAAATTTTGAAACATTAAAATCCGAAAATCAAAATATAGAAATTGAAACCATTGAAGGCGAACAAATTGTTCTTCCGGCTTTCGTAGATTCTCATACTCATATTTGTTTTGGTGGAAATCGTGCAAATGATTTTGCGATGCGTAATGCAGGAAAAACCTATCTTGAAATTGCCGAAAGTGGAGGAGGAATCTGGAGTTCGGTTCAGCATACAAGAAGCGCTTCGGAGGAAGAATTGTTGAAAACTTTATTGGAAAGAATCGATTTTTTAATTTCTCTTGGAATTACGACGATTGAAGTTAAAAGCGGTTATGGTTTAGACGTAGAAAACGAACTGAAAATGCTTCGAATCATTAAAAAAGCTCAGGAACAGACAAAAGCTACGTTAGTTCCAACTTGTCTTTCTGCGCATTTGAAACCAAGAGATTTCGACGGAAGCAACGAAGGATATTTACAATATATTTTAACTGAAATTTTACCAAAAGTAAAAGAAGAAAACCTAGCAAATCGTGTAGATATTTTCATTGAGAAATCTGCATTTCAGCTGGAAGAAAGTAAAGAGTTCTTGCTTAAAACTAAAGAATTAGGTTTTGAAATTACTGTGCATGCGGACCAATTTACGCCAGGAAGTTCACGAATTGCAGTTGAGGTTGGAGCCAAATCTGCTGATCATTTGGAAGCTACAATTGATGAAGATATTGAGTTTTTAGCAAAATCAGATACAGTAGCAACGGCTTTACCGGGCGCAAGTTTAGGATTAGGTGAAAAATTTACTCCGGCAAGAAAATTATTGGATGCAGGGGCAATCGTAGCCATCGCAAGCGACTGGAATCCGGGATCTGCACCGATGGGGAATTTGATTACTCAGGCTTCGATTTTGGCAACTTTTGAAAAGTTGACAACTGCAGAAGTTTTAGCGGGAATGACTTTCCGTTCGGCTTTTGCACTTAATTTGGAAGATAGAGGAAGATTGGCAGAAGGATTAAAAGCAGATTTTGTTACTTTTAAAACGAATAATTTCCAGAATGTTCTTTATAACCAAGGAAGCTTGAAGGCGGAGAATGTTTATATTGATGGAGTTAGAATTTAAAATTTATATGATAACTGAATTTAGATGCTTTCAGCATGACAATCTGTACGGTCCAATATAGCGCAATATTTGTCATGCTGAAAGCATCTAAACACGTACTTTAACACAAATGATAAAAAATGCACGAATTAAATGAAGGAATCTATAAATTTTATGTTTACATCTTAACCAATAAAAACAGAACAGTTTTGTATACGGGAGTTACTGGAAATTTACATCAAAGATTATATCAGCATGTAAATAAAATTAATCCTGATAGCTTTACTGCAAAATATAATACTTGCTTCTTGATTTATTATGAAAGATTTGGATGGATACAACAAGCAATAGAAAGAGAAAAGGAAATAAAACTTTTAAAACGAGATAAAAAAATTGAGCTTATAAGAAGCATAAATCCTAATTTAGAATTTTTTAATCATCTTTTTGAATATATTGGTTGAGATGCTTTCAGCATGACAACTATACACACAAATTAAAACCTATTAATGATGAACACTATTTGGCAGGGAAGATTAGACGGAGAAGAACTTCTTTTCCACAGAATATTTCAGAGAGTAAGGGAGGAAAGCAATTACGATTCAATTTCAACTAGTGATTTCGTTTTGCATGGCTTTGCCGTAGATGAAGGCGTTAGAAGAAATAAAGGTCGACAAGGGGCAAAAGATGCCCCGGATATTATCCGTAAAAATATGGCTAATTTTCCGGTGATTCGTCCGAACTTTTCGATGTTGGATTTTGGGAATGTTACCTGTGATGATGGAAATCTGGAGAATACTCAGAATCAGCTTGCCAAAAATGTTTCAAAAGTTTTATTAAAAGGTGGAAAGTCGATGGTTTTGGGTGGCGGACATGAAGTGACCTACGCTCATTATTTAGGCGTAAAAACTGCTTTTCCCGAACAGAAAATCGGAATTATAAATATTGATGCTCATTTTGATAACAGGCAACCCGAAAATGGAATAGGAGCGAGTTCTGGAACGGGATTTTGGCAAATTGCTCAGGAAGGTGAAATTCATTCACTTCATATTGGGATTCAACGAAATTCAAATACCTTGAAATTATTTGATACGGCTCACCAATATGGAATGAAATATATTCTTGCTGACGAACTTTTCTTTGAAAATCTTTCATCGATCTATCAACGAATTGATGAACTGCTGGAAAGTGTAGATTATGTGTATTTAACGATCTGTATGGATGTTTTTAACGCTTCCATTGCGCCGGGAGTTTCTGCTTCTGCTTATAATGGGATCTTTGCGGATGCGACATTTATGCATTTTTACAGACATGTTTTAAAAAGTGAAAAACTTTTGGCTTTAGATGTTGCTGAAGTTAATCCGAGTTATGATATTCATGACAGAACAGCGAGACTGGCTGCAACGCTTATGAATGAATGGTTTATGGTTTAATATAGAAAGCCTTAACTTTGCGATAGAGAAAATCATTATTTTATTTCATTTAAAGGAACTAATTTTGTTGCTCTCAAAATGCTTTTACATAGAAGGCATTAATAAATTCAATCTTTTTTGAGTTTAAAACAGAAATTACATTATGGAACAATCAATTGAAAATAAACTTATCAAAGCAGATAAGGCATTTTCAGAATGGAGAAAAGTACCATTCGAAGACAAACAAAAACTCATTGCAAAAGCAGCCGAAATTTTTAAAAAAAATGCTGAAAAATTTGGTACAATCATTACTCAGGAAATGAATAAGCCTATTTCAGAATCGATTGCTGAGGTAGAAAAATGTGCTTTAATGATGAATTATTATGCAGATGCTGAAAATATTTTAAAACCCGAAAAGGTTGACTCTGAGTTTTCGTATTCTGAAGTTCATTATGTTCCAAAAGGTGTAATTCTGGGAGTAATGCCTTGGAATTTTCCTTTCTGGCAAGTGCTTAGATTTGCCGTTCCTGCGATGTTAGCAGGAAATACCATTGTTTTAAAACATGCTTCTATCTGTTTCGGAAGCGGAAATGCTATTGAAAAAGTATTATTGGAAGCAGGTTTTCCTGAAGGTATTTTCCAGAATCTTGAAGTAGGACATCAGGCGGTAAAAGAAATTCTTGAACATGATACCGTGAAAGGTGTAAGTCTTACAGGAAGCGGAAAAGCAGGTGGGGAAGTAGCTTCAATTGCTGGTTTAAATATCAAAAAATCTTTGCTTGAATTAGGTGGAAGTGATGCTTTCATTATTTTTGATGATGCTAATTTAGACGAAGCAGCAAAAGCAGGGGCTAAATCCAGACTTCAAAATTGTGGGCAAACGTGTACGGCTGCAAAAAGATTTATCATCGACAGTAAAATTGAAGGTGATTTTTTACCAAAATTTATTGAAGAATTTAAAAAATACGAGATTGGAGATCCTTTAAACAAGGAAACGAAAATCGCAGGGATGGCAAGACCTGATCTTGCAGATGAATTGGAAGCTCAGTTTAACAGAGCATTAGAAAATGGCGCTGAAATTATTATTCCGTTGGAAAGAGTTTCTGATAATGAATTTAAACCGGGATTAATTCGCGTACAGGAAGGAAATCCTATTCTACAGGAAGAACTTTTCGGACCGTTGGGAATGGTGATGATCGCTAAAAGTGATGAAGAAGCATTGCAAATGGCGAATGATATTCCTTTCGGACTTTCAAATTCTGTTTGGACGGCGAATAAAGACCGTCAGTTATTTTTTATTGATAATCTTGAATCCGGAACGGTGAATATCAACAGAATGACGAGTTCTGACCCTCGTTTCCCATTCGGTGGATCAAAGGCTTCAGGTTACGGAACAGAGCTTTCTTTATTAGCTTTAAAAGAGTTTGTAACGGCAAGAACTATCGTAGGAAATTTTTAGTAGGAAAGGAGGCTGGAGGAAGGGTGTTGGAAGTTTTACATTCACTCAACTTTTTCTAAATCAATTAAAATAAATTTTAAACATAAAAAAAACTCACGAAAATTATTCATGAGTTTTTTGTTTTTTATGCGAAATGACTCGTTAATTAAACGGTTGTCAATCTCAATGTATTTGTTTTTCCACCTTCGTAAGACGGAGTAGCATTGATGTTGATTACAAAGTCTCCAGATTCGATAAATCCGTAGTTGTGTGTCAACATATTAACCTGGATAATAGTTTCGTCAGTAGATTTGTTCATATCATAATAGTATGCGTGAACACCCCAAAGAAGGTTCAACATGTTGATCACTCTTTTGTTACCGCTGTAAACAATGATGTGAGAATCTGGTCTGTGAGCTGACAACTGGAATGCAGTATAACCAGAACTCGTTAAAGTAACGATAGCAGAAACGTTAGTTGTTTTAGCAATTCTTACCGCAGCAAGACATACTCTGTTGGTGATGAATCTCTCATCGATACAGTCGAAGTCTTTTTCAATTGGTTCGTTTTTGTGTTGGTAAAAATGGGTCATCTCAATGTTTTTCACAATTTTAGCCATGTTTTCAACAACCTGAACTGGGTATCTACCTACAGAAGTTTCTCCTGAAAGCATTACCGCATCAGCACCATCTAATACAGAGTTGGCAACGTCATTCACTTCTGCTCTTGTAGGCGTTAAGCTGTTGATCATTGTTTCCATCATCTGAGTAGCGATAATTACAGGCTTAGAATAATATCTCGCTTTCTCTACCAATGTTTTTTGGATAGCAGGAACTTCTTCCATCGGAACTTCCACACCTAGGTCACCACGAGCAACCATCAATCCGTCACATTCCATTAAGATCTCGTCGATATTTTTTACCCCTTCAGGCTTTTCAATTTTCGCGATGATCGGAGTTTTGAATTTACCGTTTGGATGCTTAGCAATTAATTCTTTCAAATCAATAATATCCTGAGCGTGACGCACGAAAGAAAGTGCGATCCAGTCCACTTCCTGATCTAGCATGAAGTTGGCATCCTGAATATCTTTTTCCGTTAATGCAGGAAGAGAAACGTTTGTATTAGGAAGGTTTACCCCTTTTTTAGAACTTAGAGGTCCCCCTTGAATTGTTTTTGCTTTTACAGTATCTACATCATTAGTTTCAGTAACTTCCAAAACCAATTTACCATCGTCAATAAGAATTCTTTCACCAACTTTCACATCCTGTGGAAATTGTTGATAAGTCATATAAACTTTTGTAGAATCACCTTCTATTTTTTCATTGGTAAAAGTAAGGATATCACCCGGATTCAGGTAAGAACCTTCTTTTACAACCCCTACTCTTAGTTTCGGCCCTTGTAGGTCTCCCAAAATACCCACCGAATAACCATATTCCTTATTAAGTTCTCTGATTATTTCAATATTTGATCGAACTAAGTCGTAATCTGCATGTGAAAAATTGATTCTGAAAATGTCAACACCTGCTTTCATTAGCCCTAACATTACTTCCTTCGACGATGACGCCGGTCCAAGTGTCGCGATAATTTTTGTCTTCTTTAAATACTTATTCATAATACTGGATAATTTGATAAAGTTCCTCTTCAGAACCTAATGTATAATCTTGAATTGGAAACACAAGATTTTCAGGGAGCAAAATTACGGAAAAATCAGGAAACTGTTCCGAACTATGCAAAATATATTGCACATCTACCTGATTATTTAATAAAAATTTAATGTTATCTTCTCCTGAGAATAGCTCAGTCTGTTGTTTTTTTTGCTTACTTTCCGAAGATTTGTTTGAAATGAAAGTAAAACAGGTCTTTGTAAACTTGTGGTAGGCCTCGAATCTTGAAAAATAGTAGTCATAAAACGCCCCATGAAAAACGATGTCTTGTTTTCTGGAAAATTTGAGGTCGTTGTTTTGATTTATTTTGTAGAAAAACTCATGATCGGGTATATGTTTTGCTAATCTTACCAATCCTATGGCAATATCTTCAAATTCTATATCGTCTAGATCATAAAGTTTTTGGATTTCCAAGTATGTTTTCTTTTTTGTTTAAAATATAAAATGCCCTCTGTGCTGCTTTTTCTTCTGCCTTTTTCTTGGAAGTCTCGGTGGCGTTGGCAATTTTTTCATCTCCCAGCCATACATGACAGCGAAACGTTATTGCCTTATTCACCTGTATTTCCTCACAAGTTTCATACTTTATATTTAGCTTTTTCTTCTGGCTCCATTCGAGTAGAAGACCTTTGTAGCTTACAATTTTGTTTTCAAGCTTATTAATTTCGCTTGGTGTGAGCAATCTTTCCAGAATGATCTTTTTACAGGTATCATAGTGGAAGTCTAAATATACAGCGCCAATGAGTGCCTCAAATAAATTTCCGGAGATATTTTCGCCTAATGCCACAGATGCCTGTTTTTGCAACAGATCCGTAAGCTTCAGATCTTCTCCTAATTTATTAAGATTTTTCCTATTAACAATCTTAGATTTCATCTGCGTCAGATATCCTTCATTAGCCTGAGGATAAGTCTGGAACAAATGACAAGAGATAATTGTACCCAAAACAGAATCTCCTAAAAATTCAAGTCTTTCGTAGTTACTGTTATCCTGATTTTTAGAAGAATTTTTTAAAGAAAAAGCCTCGCGATAAAGAGCAACATTCTGCACCTCAGTCCCCAGCATTTTATTTAATGCCATACTCAGGTTGTAGTCTCTCTCTGTAAGCTGTCTTTTTCTTTTTTTGAGAAGGAATTTAGAAAAGTATTTCTGTAACTCCATTCAGTAAATTTAGATTTTCTTAAATAGAACGCAAGCGTTATGACCACCAAACCCAAAAGTATTACTCATGGCTACTTTTACATCTTTCTTCACAGCATCGTTGAACGTAAAGTTCAGTCTGCTGTCGATATTTTCATCATCAGTAAAATGGTTAATGGTAGGAGGAACAATACCATGAATAATAGTTCCCAACGCAGCAATAGCTTCAATCACTCCAGCTGCACCCAAAAGGTGACCTGTCATTGATTTTGTAGAATTGATCTGAATGTCGAAAGCGTGCTCTCCTAATAATTTTGAAATCGCGTTAGATTCTGCAATATCTCCTAATGGAGTAGACGTACCATGCATATTGATGTGATCTACTTCATCAGCAGTTAATCCTGCATCTTCCAGGCAATTTTTCATTACCAAGTAAGCTCCTAAACCTTCAGGATGAGGTGCTGTCATGTGATGAGCATCGGCAGTCATGGCTGCTCCGCCAAGTTCAGCGTAGATTTTTGCGCCTCTTGCTTTAGCGTGCTCATATTCTTCCAAAATTAAAGCTCCGGCACCTTCTCCCATTACAAAACCGTCTCTTTCTGCATCGTAAGGACGGCTGGCGGTAGCAAAATCGTCATTTCTTGTCGACATCGCTTTCATACTCGAGAAACCACCGATGGAAGCTTCTGTAATTGCCGCTTCCGAACCACCGCTGATAATCACTTTTGCTTTTCCTAAACGGATATAATTGAAAGCATCCATCAAAGCCGTGTTTCCTGTAGCACAAGCTGAAATTGTAGTATAATTAATTCCTCGAAGACCGAATTTCATAGAGATCATTCCTGAAGCCATGTTTGCAATAAATTTAGGAACGAAAAACGGATTGAAACGTGGGGTTCCATCTCCTTTTGCAAAGTCATTCACTTCATTTTCGAAAGTAATCATTCCACCTTGTCCTGTTCCCCAGATTACACCTGTATCAAAAGGATCCATATTTTCAAGCTCCAATCCTGAATCTTTTATGGCTTCTGCGGATGAGTACATGGCGTATTGTGAGAAAAGATCGCTTCTTTTTATTTCATTATGATTTAAATAAACCTTAGGATCAAAGTTTTTAACTTCACATGCAAAATGTACTTTAAATTTTTCTGTATCAAAATGCGTGATTTTATTTGCTCCGCTTACTCCGTTGATACTGTTTTGCCAGAATTCTTCGACATTATTTCCCAAAGGCGTCACTGCGCCTAATCCTGTAATGACAACTCTTTTCATTTTAGTTATTGATTTTAAATAGATTAGAGGTTCCTCTTGCAATAAGTCTTGATTTGTCTGCGTTCCATATCTCGCATTGTGCATTCACAAATTGCTTTCCTCTTTTTATAATTTTCGTTTCGGCTACAATATTATCATTTTCTTTGGCAGCTGAAAAATAATCGATGCTATTATTTACCGTAACGATGAAGGTTTTTTCATTTAATGAAAACATCGTAGCACCAATAACGTCATCAATGATAGCCGCTGTAACACCGCCATGAAGATTTCCCATTGGGTTCAGCCATTCTTCTCTTACCGTATATTGAAATTCAATATGTCCTTCTTCTGCCGAAATCACGATGGGGTTGAGCCATCTCATGAATGGGGAAGGGGATGCTGTAAAATCTTTTCCGACAAATGATTGAAGTACTTGTAATTTATCCATATTTATAAATGATTTTGTTTTAATTCTTTATCAATAATGAGTAAAATTCGATCTAAAGCAAGGTTGAGATATTTCTCATCACCCGTTGTTTTTGAGAGTAAAATTCCTCCTTCCACTGTCATAATAAAAAGGGATCCAAATTCTTCAGCATTGATTTCCTGATGAACCTCACCATTTTCCTGACCGTCTTTTATCACCTCTGAAATATTGTGTATCCAGACTTCAAAAGATTTCGCAACTTGCTTTCTGAGATCTGGAAAAGTATCATCTGCTTCTGTAGCTGCGTTCATCAAAGGGCAACCTCCCTCCTCAAAAACCGTTTTCCAGTTTTTGCGATAAAAGTTAACAAATGCCTGTAATTTGTCAATTGTTGTCGGAAATTCCTGGCTTAAAGAACGAGCCATGTTTTCACCCAATACACTTGAATTGTATTTATAGACTTCACGTGCTATTTCATCTTTATTTCGGAAATTTCCGTAAATGCTTCCTTTGGTTAAACCCGTGGCTTCCGTAATGTCAGAAAGAGACGTAGCCATGTAACCCTTTGTATTAAATAAGGTTGCCGTTTTCTCGATAATAAATTGTTTCGTCTTTTCTGCTTTTGACATTTTCAGTAAATAATGATGCAAATATACAAAAATATACCGATTGGTATATTTTATTTTAAAATTATGATTATCTGTTTGGTTTATCAAATTAGACCATTAAAATTTTATTTTTTAAGTTTTGGCTAAAGCCAATTTGATGGTTTTAAAAGAGAAAACGGGCTAAGCCCGTTCCTATTGATGATTGTTTCATCATTATTTTATCCATTTAGTTTGTCATTCCGGAGGAATCTAAACAGAGTTTTACAATTATATCTCTAATAATTCTGCCTAAATTCCTACGGAATGACAAACTTTGTGCTTTAATTTTTTGATTTTTAGTTCGCCAAAGTAGCATTCAAAGTAATCTCAAAATTGAAAGCTGCGCTTACAGGACAACCTTCTTCTGCGATTTTAGCATATTTTTGAAACTCTTCTTCTGAAATTCCAGGAATTTTTGCCGTTAAAGTCAATTCAGATTTTGTTATTTTTCCGATGGTTGGGTCTAATGTGATCACAGATTTTGTAGTCAATTCTTCAGGAGTAAAACCAGCCTGAGAAAGTTCTGCGCTCAATTTCATGGTGAAACATCCTGCGTGAGCCGCTGCTAATAATTCTTCAGGGTTTGTTCCCACGCCATCAGCAAAGCGGCTGTTGAAAGAATATTGCGTTTGGTTAAGCGTTGTACTTTGAGTTGTGATGTATCCGTTTCCTTCTTTGATGGTACCGTTCCAAACGGCTGTTGCGTTACGTTTCATAATGTTTGTTTTTGTATTGTTTAAATATTAATTGAATTTTGATGTTACAAAGGTATATCGGGAATTTATCAGAATAAATGCATAAATTGACTTAAATATTGTACTTTTTTCCCTAAATGTAATCAGAAAAATTTTTGAAAACGAATTTCCTGTAATTATCTTCAAAGATAAGTGTCTGTAACATAGATAAACTTTAGCTTAAATATACAAAAAAGCATGATTTCTTTAATATTAAATTATTGAAACCATGCTTGTATTTTACTCCAAAATTCACAAATGCTTTTTTGTTTACATCTTTTGTGACTTTTGCGGTTGAATTAAAATGTCACATCTAATCCAACATAAAAGTTCGCTTTCATAATCGGAGCATACACCATTCCGCCATCAAAATAATTTCCGAAAGGATTTTTAAAATCTATAATCGCATTTTTTTGATAATAAGAAGTCAGGTTTTCACCACCTAAATACGCTCTGATTTTTTTATTGAAATTTCTTGAAATCTGTGCATTTAAAATCGCATATGATTGTGAATATGTTGGCAATTGAAACTCTTCAGGATTTGAAGAGGTATTCGGAAGTCTTTGTTTTCCGACTAAATTTAAAGTCGTATCAAAACTCCAGAAACCACCATTATTGTTTTTATTGGTTGAATATGCTAAATTCACAAAACCTCTGTGTTTCGCCATGAACGGAACTTCACGTTTTCCATCCAGATAATCTGCCTGAACATCGTAATATTTATAAGCCAATCTTACATCAAAATTCTTAAAAGGCGTAAAATCCCATTGCGTTTGGAAAGAATTGGCGAAAGATTTTCCGTCAAGATTATAGAAAGTTAGCTGCTGAGGTGAACGGTCTAAATCTACCATCACCTGATCCTGAAAATCTGTTCTGAAAAAGTCGGCAACAATCGTAGATTTTCTTCCGAAAAGTTTAAATTCCTGTTGTAAACTTGCTCCATAATTCCATGCGATTTCGGGATTTAAACCGTAAATATTTCCGCCATTTTGTAAAATCTTAACATTTCTGTTCGATGCAAAATATTGCTGACTTTCCGCAAAAACATTCGCCGTTCTGAAACCTCTTCCCGCAGAAAGTCTTAAAATGGTTTGTGGAGTGAAATCATATTTAAAATTCAATCTTGGAGTGAACTGAGTTCCTGCCAAATTGTGAAAATCAACTCTTGCTCCTGCAACCAAAGTATATTTTAAACCTGTCAAAGTGTATTCTGCAAAAGCTCCGGGAACGATTTCGTTTCTTTTAAAACTGTCCGTTAAATACGTTTCATCGTAACCATCATACATAAAACTTGCTCCAGCCTTATATTTGTGATTGGTATTTCCCAAAATACTTTCAAAAATTAAATTTGAATAATAGGTTTGCTGTTTTCCGGAATAATTTCTCAATCCAAAAAAGCTATCTTGTTGATGATAAGTGTATTGGTTCATCCAACCCAGACTTTGATAAGGTTTTCCTTTAAAAACATACCCTGTTTTATTCCAAACCTGAAATCTGGAAATATCAATTCCGACACCGTAAAGAGCTTGTTTATCCTGCGGAATTTTTTTATCAAAACCAATTTGTCCGGCCGTTCTTTCGTCTTTAATAAAATTAATTCCAAGATGTGAACCTAATCCTGATTTTTCTAAATCATTATAATTCAGTAAATAAGCTGCGTTAATCTGAGTGCCTTTCGGTCGGTCAAGAAAAGTATCTTTATTCATATCAGTATCTCCAAAAGTTCCGTTCCCATGAAGCAAAAATGTCTGTGACCATTTCTCGTTGATGGGCGAAACACTTGTAATATTGGCTTCGGCTCTTCCGTTAAAATCTGCGAAAAGGTTTAAAGAAGTTTCCGGTTTTTCGGCATTTTTCAATAACTCTGTATTGATTTGTCCTGTAATGCTTTCGTAGCCGTTTGTAACCGTACTTCCACCTTTTGTCAACTGAATACTTTCGATCCATCTTCCGGGAATGAAGTTTAATCCGTAAGCAGAAGCTAATCCTCTGATTTCTGGCAACAATTCCTTCGTTAAGCTCGTATATTTTTGGTCTAAACCTAACATTTTTAACTGTTTTGTTCCCGTCACTGCATTGCTGAAAGAAACATCAACGGTTGCGTTGGTTTCAAAGCTTTCGGATAAATTACAACAAGCAGCTTTTAACAGTTCTTTTTTATCAATATTAAAAACCAATCCGGCTTCTTTTTTACTTAATGAAGTCGCGGCTTTTCCTCCGGTTAAGGTTACTCCTTCGATATGTTTTTCGTGTCCGTCATGATTTTCTATGGAAGCAGAATGTTCTGAATGTTTCGATGATGTGCCTTCTTCCATATGAACCTTTGGATTTGCTTCCCCAAAAGGGATTTCTCTGTCATACAGACAACATCCGGGAAGTCCGTTATACACAGAATCCGTTGATTTATATTTTTCATTATCATGCCCAACATCTGCAATTTTCTTTAAAATTTTATCAGACGAAGTTTTAGACGAATCGAAATTTAAAATCACGGTTTGGGTTTCTACATTCCATTCTGCAGAGGTTGCTCCGGCATCTTTAGCGGCTTTTTCAATTCTTGCTTTACAAGATCCGCAATTGCCTTTTACATAAAATTCATTCTCTTTTTTAGAATGATGTTCATGGTTTTCCGATGTGATAGACGCTAGATCTCTTTCGTAATGACAACACCCGGGAAGATCTTCGTATGTTTCGTTAGGTGCTTTGAATTTTTCATTGTCATGTCCTGCTTCGGCAACTTTTTTAAGAATCTCATCCGAAGAAACATCCTTTGTTTCTAATGTTAATGTTTGTGTATCAATAGAATAACGTGCTGTTTTGGCACCTGCCTTTTTGGCTGTTGTTTCTATTCTTTCTTTACACATTTCGCAGTTTCCTTTTACTTTAAACTGGCTGTTAGAAAGATTTTGAGCAAATATAAATTGTGTAGATAATAAGAATAGACCAAGTATAAACCTGGAAATATATAATTTCATTTTGTTTAAAATTTAGATTAATTGAAAATTTAATGTAACAATCTAGCGATGTAATAATTTGACAATCATTGATAAATTGCTAAACTGATACATTGGTATATTTATTAATTAACCTATTTTCGGCGGTTGCCAGATTTCTTTTAAACCATCTGAAATATGAGGGTCTGAATACTGAAACTGTAAGTTTTTATTGGCTTTATAGTAAGAAAACTCCAAATACAAACTCTTTGAAAAAGGAGTTTCTATGAAAGTGTAACACAAAACACAAGAAGAGCAGCAATCATCATTACAGGAAGATTGTTTTTCTTTGTCATTGTCTTTTTTTGTGGAATGATCTTTATGGCTGTTTTTACAACAATCCATTTTAGAATCACTTTTACAGCATGTTTCCTGTGAAGCCTGAGCATAGAAATTATCTTTGGGAATTAAAAAAATCCCAAGGCAGAAAATAATCGTTATGATCTGAAATAATTTCACGATTGCAAAAATACAAAATTTATGGCAATGCTTCGCCAACTTTCACAGCGCAATTATGCCAAGGCTCTCCATGAGCAGGATTTAATGCTGGTTTTGGACCAGTCGGTGCAGGCGTTGGAGCCGGAGCCGGTGTATTTTGAGCTATGGTTTGTACAGGTTGTGGCTGAGGAGCTGGTGCTGGCTTGCTATTCAAAGGTTGTCCTACAGGGATGTCGCAACGGTGTCCTGGCTGCCCGTGTGGTGGGTTCATTCC
>DKLU01000112.1 GCA_002455915.1 Chryseobacterium sp. UBA6632 | reverse complement strand
CCGGATCAATAATTTCGTATGTTTCTCTGTTTTTGATAACTCCATCCTGATGAATTCCAGAACTGTGCGCAAAAGCATTTGCTCCCACAATTGCCTTATTAGGCTGAACAGCCATTCCCATCAGATCAGAAACCAAAATACTCATGGGGTTGAGCATTTTGGATTGTACATCAGTATGTAATTTTAAATGTGGATGCTGTTTTAAAATCATCACAACCTCTTCCAAAGCTGTATTTCCGGCTCTTTCGCCAAGTCCGTTGATGGTACATTCGATTTGCCTCGCCCCGTTAATCACACCGGCAATAGAATTAGCAGTTGCCATTCCCAAATCGTTATGACAGTGACAAGACAAGATTGCCTTGTCAATGCCAGTTACATTTTCTCTCAAATATTTAATTTTTGCTCCATATTCTTCGGGCAGGCAATATCCCGTAGTATCCGGAATATTTAAAACAGTAGCCCCTGCCTTAATAACAGCTTCACAAACTTTTGCTAAATAATCATTATCGGTTCTTCCGGCATCTTCAGCGTAAAATTCTACATCTTCAACAAAAGTTTTAGCATATTTTACAGCCTGAACTGCTCTTTCGATAATATCTTCTCTATTGGAATTGAATTTAAATTTAATATGAGAATCTGAAGTTCCGATTCCTGTATGAATTCTAGGTCTTTTGGCAAATCTTAAAGCCTCTGCCGCGGTATCAATATCTTTTTGATTGGCTCTCGTTAAACCGCAAACCTTTGCATTTTTTACTAATTTTGAAATTTCCGAAACGGAATGAAAATCTCCGGGACTCGAAATCGGGAAACCTGCTTCGATTACATCTACCCCCAGCTCATCAAGTTTTTCGGCAATAATTAATTTTTGTTCTGTATTTAATTTACAACCTGGAACTTGCTCTCCATCACGTAACGTGGTATCAAAAATTTCGACTTTTTCGGAATTCATAATGAAGTTTTTTACTTAATTTTGATTCAAAACTAGAAAGATGAAATGTTTTTTCATTTTTCACTTTTATGAAAATTACAATACTCAAAATATTGAAAATTCACTACAAAAAACTGATTAACAGTATTTTAAATTACATAAATTTACAATGGCAGAATTGCATAAAGATTTTTTATTTGTATTAATTAAGTCGTTAACGACCTCCGAAAAAAGACAATTCAAGCTGTATGTAAACCGTCTTGGAATAAATGTAGATGCCAAATTTCTGCTCTTATTTTCCGAGCTTGATAAAATGAAGGAATATGATGAAAACATCATCATCGACAAGAAGATTTCTACCAAACAACAATTATCAAACCTGAAAGCTCATCTTTACAAACAAATTTTGGTGAGTTTAAGAATGAACCCGAGCCATCAGAATTATAGAATACAATTGCGCGAACAGCTTGATTTTGCGAATATTTTATATCAAAAAGGACTTTACAAACAGGCTTTAAAAATTTTAGACAAAACCAAACAGACTGCTTTAGAATTAGACGAAAAAAGTATTGCTTTAGAAATTATTGATTTAGAAAAAGTGATTGAATCCCAATTCATTACGCGAAGTGTTGAAGGTCGCGCCGATGAATTGATAAAGCAATCAACAGAAATCAGCAAGCAAAATCATTACGCAACAGAATTATCCAATCTTTCATTGAAATTGTACAGCGAAATGCTGACGCATGGTTATGTAAAAAATGATGAAGATCGAGCCGAAATCATGGAAATTTTTAATGCTCAGATTCAAAAAATTAATTTTGAAAAACTGAATTTTACGGAGAAATTATGGTATTTTAAAGCTCATGTTTGGAAAAACCAGTTGCTTCAAGAATATAAATATACGCTGAAGTACGCTTTTCAATGGGTTGATTTATTTCACAAAAATCCGGAAATGATCGTAAGTCATCCCGTTTGGTACATTAAAGGCAATACTTATCTTTTAAAAATTCTTTTTTTATATGGAAATATCGACATTTTAGAAAATAGTTTTAAGGATTTCAATGAAATTGTTTACTCTTCAAGCTTTGCTCAAAATGAAAATTTACAATCACTTGTTTTTCTGACACATTACAATACTTTAATGAATATTCACTTTGTGAAGGGTGAATTCTTTTCCGGCTCAAAACTGATTCCCGAAATAGAGCTAAAAATGGAAAGACTTCGCGATAAAATCGATGAGCATCATTTTATGATTTTGTACTTAAAAATGGCAGCGATGTTTTTTGGAAGTAAGAAGTTTAAAGAGTCGATAAAGTATTCGTTAAAAGTAATTGAATCCAAAGGAAATGTGCAGGAAGATCTATTATTCCACACAAGGATTTTGATTTTAATGGCAAAACATGAGTCCGGAAATGATGAAGATTATGATGAATTTATTAAAGCTACTTTAAAGTTTGCTAAAAAAATGAAAAAGCCTGATGATTTTCACTTTGAAAGCATTCAATTCTTTAAAAATTTAAACAATTTACTTCCCAATAAGCAGCTGGAAGCCTTTAAGGAATTTGATAAAAAGCTTGAGATTTTCTCTGAAAACGAATACTACAGAAGATCATTATTTTATATTGATATCCACGGTTGGGTAAAATCTAAAGTGAGAAATGTGGATGTAATTGAAATTATTAAGGAAAAAGTAAGGTATAAAAGAAAGCATTAACCTAATTTAACTTATTCATAATTAGACCGTTGATTGTTTTCCAATTTTTAAAAACGTTTTAATTCAATTTTTAGTATTAAATATCGCTTCAAATAGACATGAATGTAGTATTTTAAATAAAAATTCCGTATTTTTGCATCTTAAAATTTCTTAGTAAACAATGATAAAAATTACACTTCCAGACAGTAGTGTCAAAGAATTCGAGGCGGGAGTTACTCCGCTAGATGTGGCAAAATCTATAAGCGAGGGATTGGCTAGAAACACCATTTCCGCAGTTGTTAATGACAAACAAGTAGAGACGACCACGCCTATAACCACGGATTCTACGGTACAATTGTTAACATGGAATGATGATCTTGGAAAGAAAGCTTTTTGGCATTCTTCAGCCCACCTTTTGGCGCAGGCGATCCTTGAGTTTTATCCTAATGCTAAGTTGACAATCGGTCCTGCCATCGAAAAAGGATTCTATTATGACGTAGATTTCGGTGACGAAAGCTTATCTGATAAAGATTTCGAAAAGATTGAAAAAAAGGTTTTAGAAAATGCTAAAAAAGGATCTACATTCTCTTTATATCCGGTTTCTAAAGAAGAAGCTCTAAAAGTGTATGCAGACAATCCTTATAAAGTGGAATTGATTTCTAATCTTAATGATGGAGAAATCACTTTCGTTACACA
>DKLU01000113.1 GCA_002455915.1 Chryseobacterium sp. UBA6632 | reverse complement strand
TTATCTTGTAGATTTCGGTTACAAAATCAATAGATTTTTGCCAAACTAAAAGTTCTTTAAAATTAGCCATATATAAAATTGTTAAACACAGAATTGCAAACTATAACCTAACACCTCTAACCTGCGACCTGCAATCTAATAACTGCAACCTACCTCGGAATCTCTATTCCCTCTAAAATTTGTCTGATAATTTCGTCTGCGGTTAAGCCTTCCATTTCTCTTTCCGGCGATACAATTACTCTGTGTCTTAAAACCGCATAACTTGCCTCTTTGATGTCTTCCGGCGTAACAAAATCTCTTCCTCTTAATGCCGCAAAAGCTTTCGATGCCGTTAATAATGCCAAACTTGCTCTTGGGGAAGCCCCTAAATATAAGAACTGATTTTCTCTTGTGTTAATGATGATTTTCGCAATATATTCCATCAACTGAGCTTCAACAATGATTTCTTTTACCAATTGTTGATAACTTTTAAGTTGCTGTGAAGAGATCACACGATTCACCACTTCTGTTTTATCCTCTTTTTTACTTTCGTGTTGATTTTTGATGATGGCAATTTCCTGCTCAAGATTAGGATAGCCTACGTTTATTTTAAACAAAAAACGGTCGAGCTGTGCTTCCGGGAGTCTGTATGTTCCTTCATGCTCAATCGGGTTTTGCGTTGCCACAACCAAGAAAGGCTCTTCCATGATATAACGCGTTCCATCCATCGTGATCTGGCGTTCTTCCATCACTTCAAATAAGGCTGCTTGCGTTTTTGCTGGCGATCTGTTGATCTCATCAATTAAAATAAAATTTGAGAAAATCGGACCTTTTTTAAACTCAAACTCTGAATTTTTCACGTTAAAAATTGAGGTTCCCAGAATATCAGAAGGCATCAAATCCGGTGTAAACTGTATCCTGCTGAAGCCTACATCAATTGTTTTCGCGAGTAACTTCGCCGTAATCGTCTTCGCAACTCCCGGAACGCCTTCAATCAAAACATGACCGTTGGATAAAAGAGCTGCCAAAAGATGTTCGACCATATTTTCCTGACCGACAATTACTTTTGCAATTTCCGTTTTTACTTTATCCAAACTCGTACGAAGTTCGATCATATCAATCCTTGACTGAAATTCGTCTTCTTTTTTATTGAATTGAATAGAATTTTGATCTTCTATATTTGGTTTATCAAAGTTTTCCATATAATATAATTTAACAATTTATCAATGTAACAGTTTACCAATTAACAGAGAATTATTACAATGATATTTTTAAATACTACCTATTCATATAATTGGACTTTCATCCAATTCTTTTTTTAAGTCGTCCCTTCGGGACTCTCTTTTTTTATTTTAGAATCTCGTCTAAAATTTTATTCATTCGAACCAGATCTTCCTGCATTACATTTGCATAACGATCCTGACCTTTTTTAATCAAATTAATTGCTTCCTGAATAAGTTCGATTGGCTTTCCTGTTTTCAGCTGAAGTTTTTTCACAAACTCATCATCTAAATTTTGGGTATCAATTAGCAAATCCATTCTCACTTTATTAAGGAAATATTGCGCTTTTTTCGCCATCATATCATGAAAATCGCCTTCCTGAAGATACAGATTGCCAATACTTTTCACGAAATCTACCGAGGTATTTTTCAGCGGTTCTATCTTTGGAACAATACGCTGCTTTCGTTTCGCATTAAAGAAAATAAACAGCAATAATCCACCTAAAAACACCCACCAAGCATACTTTAAAGCTGGATTTGAAAGAATAAACCGCATGAAAAATCGCGATTCACTGGTTTTACCTTTTACAAACCAAAGTGTTTCTTTATCATCAAGATACGAAAAAACATCCTGCGTATATTTTATATTTCCGGGCTTCAGCAAATAATAATTGGTGATGAAAAGTGGCTCGCTGTGAACATAGATCTTCCCCTTTCCGAATTTCACTTTAATAAAATTAGCCTGATCCTGATTATTTTTTTCAACCGTTTTTCCTAAGACTTCAACATTGGGTTTAATATAAGTAAAACCTTTCCCGGATGGAAATTTATCGAGTTTTATAAAATCATTCTGAAATTTTTTGTCCGTAAGTTTTAACACATTTTGCTCTTCAAACGAAATTTCAGAATCATAATATCCGATGCTGTCTGAAATTTCTTTCGGGATATCAGAAACCATTATCATCGCATCCGAACCTTTGGAAACTTCATTTAAAATTTTCGACCAAGATTCGCTGTCGATATCGCTTTCAATGACTAAAATATTATGCTTTTCTTTCTTATGCTCGTTATAGTAATCAAATGGCGATTGATCTATTTTTACGATTTTATTTTTAAAAAGCCCTTTCACTTCTTCATTAAAAACAAAGAGCCCGAAAGGAGATTTTTGAGTAACATTAAAGTTTTTTCGCCAATCTACAACCTCCTTTTTGTTAACTTCAAGCAATGCCAGAATCACCATAACGATGATGAAAATTGCAGCATATATTTTGAAAGTTTTGTTCATTTTGAAAAAATTTAATTACGATTGAAAAGATTGAAACTGATTTTTAAATTTAAAATAACTCTGCTGATCGATCTTGAACTCTCCATACCATACATAATCGAAAATATAGGCAAGATTGGAAAAATCGTTCTTCAGATGAGCTACTTTTAATTCAGCAATATAATCTTTATTGGTTTTTTCGGGATTCCAATTGATTACCTTTTTATCACTTAATTTTTTCAGGATAAATAAAAACTGATATCGAACTGCCGAACGGTAATCTCCAGAGTTTTCAAATTGGGCAATACTTTGAGGAAAATTGATTTCATGGATATTTTCATGAAGTTCCTGCTCGTTAATAACCACTTTTTTATTCTTTTTGCCAAAGAAAAAACCACCATTTTGATTCATTAAAAATTTAATGATAACATACAGCAGAAAACCGACAAGAAGAATCCCTAACAAACGAACTACCAGCCAAGCGACATTTGATGAAGTATTAAAAACAGACGTTCCGAAAATAGTCTGCATGATCTTCGATATCTTACGCTGAATCTTCTGAAGAAAAGATTCTCTAGGTTTTGACGTAGAATAATCAAAATCTTTGTCTTTATATTTTGAGTTAAAATTTTCCTTGAATTTTTTCGGATAGGTTGAATTTTCCGTCACCGGACTTTTAAGCAACACAGAATCTGCACGAAGCATATTTCTGTAATGTCCCGTGTTCAGCGTATCTACATATTCTTCCACCACGGGCTCATCATAGCCGTTCTGTGCAAAAGTAAATCCGACAGAAAAAAAGATCAGAAAAAAAATAAGAATTTTATTCATTGATGCCGATGGTATCTATTTCTGCAAGTTCAACTTTTTGGTGAAGGTCTGTTCTGCTGTCGTAATACATTAATCCTGCATTAACGTACATTAAATTGGAAAGTAATAACGAGACCAACATGGAAACTCCGTACATCACGAAAAATAAAATCCCGACAGTTCCCGTAAAAGGATTTTCTTCATATTGCGCCGATGACGGAGAAGTGAGTAACGATCCGTAAAAAAACAGCATCGGAATCATCGTAAAAATCGTGGTGATAACATACATAATGACGAAAATCACCAATGAAGATCCCCAATATTTCCAGTATGGTGATTTTTCTCTCCCGTTGGGATAAGAAAACTGCGCGCGCATCGCATAGCTAAGGCTTTCAAAGAATCCTCTTTCGGTATTGAAATAATCAAACATTAAGAAAGTAATCACATTAAAAACCGTGGGATACACTAAAAAAATCAATACAATTCCAATAAAAATTAAAATAAGCGCGTATGAAATTCCCAGAACAATTAATGCTAAAGGAGCTACTAAAAATGTCATTCCAAGACAAAGAATGGCAATTCTTCCCAAGTTATTTTTAAGATCGCTAAAAATTTCATCTGTTTTTACTTTCGTACTTCCCTGTGCAACTCTTTTCATATAAAATACAGGATACAGGTAATTGATAATCATTAAAACGATGAAAAGCAGAAATGTTAAGATGCCGACTGTAATCAGCATTCCTAAATTATCTTCAAAATAACTGTCCAGATAATTGGCTTGTCCGTTTATGTTGGAACCAAACATCGTGGAGAATAATTCTTTAAAACCGAAAATAAAAATCGCCACCATAAGAATCAACAGCAAACCGTTGATAAAAAGGTAATTCTTAAAGTAATTTTTTCCGTATAATTTGAAAAAAGCGAAACTGTCACTTATAAAAGTTCCAAAATCTCTTTTTTTATAAAATTGCATCATTGATTTGGCTATTAATGTTTTTATTGACAATATAAGGATAAACAAAATAATAAAATCCGATAATTCCCAGACATCCGAAGATGATTATTAAATTTAGAATTAAAGGCATTTTTAAGGCATGTCTGGTGACATAACCTTCTATAATTCCTGCACAGATTGTAAATGGAATGGTACTTAAAAATATTTTGAATGAATTTTTGAATC
>DKLU01000111.1:730-3467 GCA_002455915.1 Chryseobacterium sp. UBA6632 | reverse complement strand
GGCAAAAATAAAACCGAACAAGCATTAAGAATTTTCAATTTAAAATATAATATTGATTCTCAGACAGAAACTGCCGATTCTAGATTTATTAAATTTTCTGAAAATCTTTTGGCGGGAAGAATTGGAACTGCTTCCGCGAAAATTTTAATTGAAGGTGTGACCAAAGAAGACAAAATATCTTTAAAAGAAGTTTTAAACATTTTAGAGGAATCTAAAGAAAATATTACACTGAATAAAAAACTTACTGAACAATCGGAAGAACTTCAAAAATTATCCGATGATTTAAGAAAAGCCAATGAAAGTTTAATCATCAAAGATCATCAAAAAGACGATTTCCTGGATTCTGTCGCTCATGAATTGAGAACTCCGATTACCGCAATTCGTTCGGCAGGAGAAATTTTAGCAGATGACGACGATATTCCATTAGATATCAAAAGAGAATTTTTAAATAATATCATCTCCGAATCCGACCGATTAAGTGAAATTATTAATGATATTCTTTATTTAGACAAACTTCAACATGGCGAAATTGTTTTGAATATTCAGGAAAATAATATTATTGAAACGTATAAAAAAGCATTAAATCCGCTTATGCATTTGATTCAGCAGAAAAATATTCATTTAAGTGAAGTCAATCTTTTAAATCAATTTTTGTTTGAATATGACGAAGCACGAATGATTCAATTATTTCAGAATATTTTAGGAAATGCTTTAAAATTTACAGATGAACAGGGAACCATTCAAGCTAAACTATCTGAAAAAGAAAATAACTTAGTTATTAAAATTTTCAACACCGGAAAACACATTCCCGAAGAAGATCTGGAAATGATTTTTGATAAATTTTACCAATCGAAAAATCAAAACATTTTAAAACCAACCGGAAGCGGACTGGGATTGGCAATTTCTAAAAAAATCGTTCAAGCTCAAGGTGGAACGATAAAAGCAGAAAATAGCGGATTGGGCGTGACTTTTACGGTTACTTTACCTAGAGGAAATGGAATTCAGGACAGAGAACCCGAAGGGTTCAATAACAATAGCCGTAGGTGAAACCTATGGAAACGGATAAATAAAACACAATCCAGAACCCGACAGGGTTCAATAATAAAAACACAAATGAAAAATGGGAACATATCGACAAATATTTTATCATATCGTTTTCGGAACAAAACATCGAGAACCAACAATTAATGAAAACAATGAATCAGAGCTATACAAGTATATTTGGGGTATTTTAAAGAATAAAAAATGTAAATTATATAGAATTAATGGAATGCCAGACCACATTCATATTCTGTGCGACCTGCACCCCAACATAAATCTCAGTAATCTAGTAAAAGATATAAAAGTTGCAACGAATTTATGGATGAAAGAATCAGGATTATTTCCAGAATTTATTGGATGGCAGGAAGGATATGGAGCATTTACCAATTCAATGAGAGATAAAGAAAGAATTATAAATTACATAAAAAATCAAAAAGAACATCATAAAAAGGAAACTTTTGAAGATGAATTTAAAAAGCTTTTACACGAGCATGGAATAGAATCAGAATGACATTGAATTAATAACATTCAACCCTACGGGTTGATTCATGTAAATCCTATTCGTATTCCATAGGTTGCACCTACGGCTATTAAAATTGAATCCTTCGGATTCTCAAAAAAAAGAAAAAACAATGAAGTTGAACACAGCTAAACACAAACAAAACACCTTATGAAAAAGATCATTATTGCGGATGACGAACACAAAATATTAATGTCACTGGAGTACAGTTTCAAGAAAAACGGTTATGATGTTTTCATTGCCAGAGACGGAACCGAAGTTTTGGAATTCCTGAAAACCATGATTCCTGATGTGATTTTACTGGATATTATGATGCCGAATCTGGACGGATACAGCACGTTGGAAATCATTAAAAAAGATGAAAAATTAAAAGATACAAAAGTCATTTTTCTGAGTGCAAAAAATAATCCGAAAGACATTGAAAAAGGCTTGGAGATGGGAGCCGATGCGTATGTAACAAAACCTTATTCTATTAAGAAATTAATGCAGCAGATTGAGGAAATGTTTGAATAGAGTTTGAGATGATAGAGAAAAGATAAAAAGACTTTGCATACCATCATTGCTAAGGAAATTAAGTACAGAATGCTACTCTCCCTACTGACCAAAACACAAAAATCAATATGAATACAGACGATTTATTTAAACAAAGTATAGAAGACAAAGAGAATTTCTGGAAGGAACAAGCTCAACAAATCGATTGGTTTGAATTTCCTACTACAATTCTCTCAAAAGACGAAAAAAATTACACCCAATGGTTTTCCGATGGAAAGCTGAATATGTGTTATTTATGTATCGACAAACATATTGAAGACGGTTTTGGAGAGCAGATTGCGATTGTTTACGACTCTCCGGTTACGAATCAGAAGAAAACTTATACTTTCAATCAGGCGAAGGAAGAGATTTCAAAATTGGCGGGAGGTTTTGTTTCTTTAGGTTTGGAAAAAGGCGACACAGCCGTTATTTACATGCCGATGATTCCGCAGACTTTGTTTGCGATGTTGGCTTGTGCAAGAATTGGGGTGATTCACAATGTAGTTTTTGGTGGTTTTGCCCCTAATGAATTGGTCGTGAGAATCGACGATTGTAAACCAAAAGCATTAATTACAGCAACTGCAGGAGTCGAAATTACCAAAAGAATTCCATACTTACCTTTGGTTGAAAAAGCGATTGAATTAG
>DKLU01000111.1:0-626 GCA_002455915.1 Chryseobacterium sp. UBA6632 | reverse complement strand
TGAAAAAGCGATTGAATTAGCACAAGATAAAGTTGAAAATATTATCGTTTTCAACAGAAAATTAGCAGATAATCAACATGAAATGTTTGACGGGTTGATTGATTATGAAGAATTAGTTCAAAAATCAGAACCGGCAGATTGCATTTCCGTGGAATCCACTCATCCACTTTATTTATTATACACTTCAGGAACAACGGGAAAACCAAAAGGAATCACACGTGATACAGGAGGTTACGCCACCGCATTAAAATTTTCAATGAAATACATTTATGGAGTTGAGCAAGGAGAAACGTATTGGGCAGCTTCCGATTTTGGTTGGGCAGTTGGTCATAGTTTTTCGGTTTACGGACCATTAATTAATAGAAATACCACCATTATTTTCGAAGGAAAACCCATCATGACTCCCGATGCAGGAACGTTTTGGAGAATTATTTCAGAATATAAAATTTCGGTGATGTTTACTGCTCCGACAGCGATTCGTGCAATAAAAAAAGAAGATCCGAATGGAGAACTGGTAAAAAAATATGATTTAAGCCATTTCAAAAAACAGTTTTTGGCAGGTGAAAGATGTGATGTTGCGACGTTGGATTGGTTTGCAGAACACATCGGAGTTCCAGCGATTGATC
>DKLU01000249.1 GCA_002455915.1 Chryseobacterium sp. UBA6632 | reverse complement strand
TTTTGTCTCTTTTTTAGTGGTGATCGTGGTGAGGCTCCTCAACCGCAGATCCGATAAACAATGCTGTTAACATGGTAAAGATATAAGCCTGTAATGCTGCTACCAATACCTCTAATATATAGATAAATAATGATAAACCTAATGATACCGGAGTAATAGCATACGTCTGCATGATGAAGATCAACGCGATCAAACTCATGATGATGATGTGCCCTGCTGTCATGTTAGCAAAAAGACGAATCATCAATGCGAAAGGCTTAGTAATAATTCCTAATAATTCTACAGGAACCAAGATAATGTAAACCAAGATCTTTCCTGCGAAAGGCATGTTGCTCCCTAGTGGATCAAACATGTGCATCCAATATGTTTTTCTACCGCTTAAATTCACAATTAGTAAAGTGAATACCGCTAAAACCATTGTGAAAGCAATATTACCTGTTGTATTTGCTGCTCCTGGAAGTAATCCTAAGATGTTAAGAACCCAGATGAACAAAAATAAAGTAACCAAATAAGGTACATATTTCTGGTATCTTACAGATCCGATGTTTTGAAGAGCGATCTCGTCTCTTACGAAAACTACGATCGGCTCGATAAACTTAGCAACTCCTGAAGGAACCTGAGATTTTTTATAACTTGAAGCTGAAGCAAGACCAATAATTAATAAGATCACTGCAGCCAATAACATTTGTGCAACAACTTTAGTAATAGAGAAGTCTAAAGGAACATCATTTGTTGGGTGCCCTTCGTGCATATCCAACGTTCCGTTTGCATCTGTCGAGTAGATTTTGTTGTGGAATACTTTGTAAAATTTACCATCCACTTCTGCAACATTCTCCTCCTCGTGTCCGAATTTTTCTGAACTGAAAACTTTCAACCCATTATCCCATAAAATGACAGGCAAAGAAATTCCTACAGAATTGTGACCTTCACCCCAAAGATGCCAATTATGTGCATCTGAAATATGGTGCATAATAAATGGAACAGGATTGTACTTTTCCTCTTTTACGGTTTCCGTACTTCCTTCATGTGTTTCTGCAAAGCCGAAGCAGAAAACAATTAGATGCAGGACGATTAACAGTTTTTTAAAACTCATAACTAGATTCTATTTCTAAAATTTTTGCAAAAATATAAAATTATATTCTATTATTAGTAATTCTTTAATTTATTATGACATGATATTAGTCTTGTTTTTTCACCAGCCTAAGAACAAAAAAAACTTCTATTATAAGGTAAATCCAGTATATAATGAAGTAGGGCACGATATTTAGCCTAAAATCCTTCTGGAAAAGTGCAATGTATCCCATCGCAAAAAATTTAAAAACAACAAATCCAAGAAAAATAAATCCTATGATATTCTTTTTTTCTAGGGCAAAAACGATTAAAATCGTTAACAAACCGATGAACGTAATAAAAAACATCAGAAAATGAATTTTGAAATTAAGATTTAAAATTCCATTCTCCATTAACAGATATTGCGAAGCAAATAATACCGCGGACAACAATAAAAATAATCCGAGCCCTTTAAAAACAATTGTAGCCTTTTCCATTGGCTGCAAAACTACCAAAATTTATTAATATCCTTATATATATGGTAGGAAATAAAAATGGGGAAGCGTTTTAAGTTAAAAGTAAGAAGTAAAAAGAGCCAAGTGTGTGAGATGTTTGGAAGCGGGAGGTTCATGGAGGTAAAAAACCTTTACAGTAATTATATCGAAGAATTACAACCTTTGAAGTATTTCACCTATGCTAAAACTTCCCGCCTCCAGCGTCCTGCTTCCAACTATTTTAACATATAACTTTTTAATAACAAATCACATTAGGCGTATTAAAGAGAAAATTGTTACTTTTGCAAACCATATAATATATATAATAGTATGTTTAATAGTTTACAGGATAAATTAGACAAAGCACTTCATAATATTTCCGGGCGTGGAAAAATCACTGAGATCAACGTTGCGGAAACCGTAAAAGAAATTCGTAGAGCATTGGTAGACGCCGATGTTAACTATAAAGTTGCCAAAGATCTTACTAAAAGAGTTCAGGATAAAGCTTTAGGACAAGACGTTCTTACATCGCTTACACCAGGGCAGTTGATGACGAAAATCGTTCACGACGAATTGGTAGATTTAATGGGTGGTTCTCAGGAAGGAATCAACCTTTCAGGAAAACCTTCTGTAATTTTAATTGCAGGTCTTCAAGGTTCTGGTAAGACTACTTTCTCAGGAAAATTAGCGAATTATTTAAAGACAAAAAGAAATAAAAAACCTCTTTTAGTAGCGTGTGACGTTTATCGTCCAGCTGCGATCGATCAGCTAAAAGTTTTAGGTGGACAAATCGGGGTTCCTGTTTTCACAGAAGAAGGTTCTATGGATCCTTCAAGCATCTCTCAAAATGCTATTAATTTTGCTAAAGCTAACGGTCACGATGTAGTAATTGTGGATACAGCTGGTCGTTTGGCGATCGATGAGCAGATGATGAAGGAAATTAAAACCGTTCACTCTGTCATTACGCCTAATGAAACGCTTTTCGTTGTAGATTCAATGACGGGACAGGATGCGGTGAATACGGCAAAAGCGTTCAATGATACGTTGAATTTTGACGGGGTTGTTTTAACGAAATTAGACGGTGATACTCGTGGTGGAGCTGCTTTAACGATTCGTTCTGTGGTTGAAAAACCAATCAAATTCATCTCTACGGGTGAGAAAATGGAAGCTTTAGACCTTTTCTACCCAGAAAGAATGGCAGACAGAATCTTGGGAATGGGGGACGTTGTTTCCTTGGTAGAAAGAGCTCAGGAGCAGTTTGATGAAGAGGAAGCGAAAAAACTTCACAAGAAAATCGCTAAAAACGAGTTTGGTTTTGATGATTTCTTAAAGCAAATCAACCAAATCAAAAAGATGGGTAACATGAAGGATTTGATGGGAATGATTCCTGGTGTTGGAAAAGCAATCAAAGACGTTGAAATCAGCGATGATGCCTTCAAACACATCGAAGCGATCATCCATTCTATGACTCCGGATGAAAGAAGAAGACCTTCGATTATCAATACACAAAGAAAAAACAGAATTGCAAAAGGTGCGGGAAGAAAAATTGAAGACGTAAACCAATTGATGAAGCAATTCGACCAGATGGGTAAAATGATGAAGATGATGCAAGGCCCTCAAGGGAAACAAATGATGCAAATGATGAGCAAAATGCCAAACATGCCTGGAATGGGCGGAATGTTCGGCAAATAACCCAAACTCAACACACCAAATAAACATTTTTAAAATATTACACTATGGAAATTAACGAGAAGCAGGAAAATTATAATTACAACAACAATCAGGGAATGCCTTACAGGTCTGAAAAAAAGTTGGCTGCAGGGATTTTAGGGATTTTATTAGGATCTCTAGCAATTCACAAGTTTTATCTTGGCTACACAAAAACTGGAATTATTCAGTTGATCTTAGGCGTGGTAACGTGTGGAGCTGCCGGAATTGTTGGCTTTATTGAAGGAATCATCTATTTAACAAAATCTGATGAAGAATTCGACAGAACCTATGTTCAAAACCAAAAAGAATGGTTTTAAGCTAATTTAATTGTCATTTCAAAATAATAAAACCGACTCAGTTTTGAGTCGGTTTTTTCGTTTTTATCTTTAAAATAATTAGATTATTTATCAGATTTCTGAGCTTTAGCTTTGATGAAATAAGAGAAAC
>DKLU01000474.1:4628-4965 GCA_002455915.1 Chryseobacterium sp. UBA6632 | reverse complement strand
GGATTTTACTTCTCTGATGCTTAAAAATATATATGGCTTATTTCCCAAACCGATTATCAATACAGCATCAGCGGGAATGCGACTGATGATGAAGGTTAAAAATGCGCCGCCAGATTCAGGGAATGTACTTGAACCTTCTTCAGAACCTCATAGAATTTACGGGGAAACTATTTTACCTGTTCCGTCCAAAAATACAAAAATTGCCATGTTAGCAGGGCTTGGGCTAGGCTTGGCGTATATGTTTTTGAAGATTAAAAAATCCAAAATATAACAAAACAAAAAACCTACTGATTATCAGTAGGTTTTTTCTATGTATTGCGGAGAGTGAGGGATTTTG
>DKLU01000474.1:0-4414 GCA_002455915.1 Chryseobacterium sp. UBA6632 | reverse complement strand
GGAGAGTGAGGGATTTTGTAACCTCCCGTCATGCCTTTATTGATAAGCGTTTAGCTGCATTAATTTAGCAAAGGCCCTAAATAGGTCACCTTCAAAAAAGCTGTAAAATCCTAATCTAAATTTTACTTAGTAAGACTATGAATTTTCGGTGGAATTTGCAAGAATTATGTTTAAAATTTGAACTTCTGGTTTGAACTGTCTTGTGAACTTGACAGGACTTTATTCAAACCATCTATTAACAGATATAGATAATATTTTGAAGGTCTTAAACGCTATTTAATAACGTGATTCGCTTAAAGAATCCACTTAATTTTCATATAATTTATGAGTAAATTACAATAATCATCAGTTTATCAAATCTATTCAATAAAAAACTCGAGCAAACAATTTCACTCGAATTTTTTTATATTAAATCAAACTACTCCACAAATAACGCCTCTCTCAAAGCAGTCGCCGCATCCAAAACAGACTTTTGCACTGCAGGAATGTGAGCTAAAGGATTCAACATTCCGTAATCGTGGATGAAACCTTTATATTCTGTGATGGTTGTTGGAACGCCTGCATCATCCAGCTTTCTTGCATAAGCTACACCTTCATCGTGCAATATGTCATTTTCAGCAACCTGAACCAATGCTGGTGGTAAACCTTTCAATTCTTCCAAAGAAGCTTTCAGTGGAGAAGCATATTTGTTGTTTCTTTCTTTCAAATCAGGAAGATAATTATCCCACATCCATTTCATCAATGGGGTTGTTAAAAATCTTTCCTGAGCATATTTAGTATAAGAAGCACTACTGAAATCAGAGTCTGTAACCGGCCACAAAAGGACTTGTTGTTTTAATTTAGGCCCATTTTTGTCTTTTGTCATCAATGCCACAACTGCAGCCATATTACCTCCAACGCTATTTCCTGCAACAGCAAGTCTGCTGCTATCAACACCAATTTCTTTTCCGTGTTCAGAAAGCCATTTTGTTGCTGCATAGGCTTGATTGATTGCAACAGGAAATCTTGCTTCTGGAGATGCTGTATAATCTGGAAAAACTGCTACCGCACCACTGTTCACGACTAGATCACGAACCAATCTTTTATGTGTAGGATAGTCTCCCAAAACCCAACCGCCACCGTGAAAGAACATAAACACAGGAAGTCCTGCTTTTGCACCCTTTGGTTTTACGATGTGGATTTTTACAGTTTATCCATCTTGCGTGATGGTTTTTTCAGATTCTTCGATGTCAGAATAATCGAAGTTTACCGATTTTTGCGCACCCACTAACACCAATCTTGCGTCTTTTGGAGCTAAAGTTTCCAATGGTTTTCCGTCGCCGCTGTTTAACGCTTTTAAAAATTCTCTTGTTTCTCTGCCGATATTTGGGTCTTGTGATGCAGGATTAGACTGTGCCATAATGTTAGAATTGAAGATCGCTAATGAAGCTAATGTTAATGCTTTTAAATAGATAGTTTTCATAATCCTTATTTTAGATTGTTATTTTTTGATGGGACAAAGGTATGTCACCTAGCTAATCTAAATAAAGATTAAAAAGTCGATAAAAATTGTACTTTTTTCCTTTGGTTGGAAAAGTTTGAATTAAGCTTTAATTTCTTTTCTGAAAACGGCCGGTGTCTTTCCGGATTTTTGAGCAAACATACGATTGAAATAAGCAGGGTCTTCATATCCTAATTGATAGGCAATTTCCTTAATAATCAATTCGCTGTAGAGCAATAATCGTTTGGCTTCCAGAATGATTCTATTTTTAATCATCTCATTCGGATTTTCGAGATTGAGTTTATGGAATTTATTGGAAAGCGTTTTGGGAGCCAGATTCAGAAGATCTGCATAATCGGCGACGCTATGTTTTTCTTTGTAATGAATATCTACAAGACGGCTGAAATTTCGAAAAAAATCCTGTTCAGCAGTGATGAGGTTGAGTTCTCCGGTTTGTAGATTTTGTTTTTTCCACTGTCTTGTTGCTCGAATAATGATTTGCTTCAGATACGTTCTAATCATTTCCTCAGACGAACGATCCTGAAAATTAAGCTCATCAGTGATTTGATTAAATAATTGCGACACCGTTTTCAGCTCGTCTTCCAATAAATCCACCTTTGGAATTTCAAAAATATTATTGAATAAAAGTCCGTCACAAGCCACTTCTTCATCGTGAATCTGAATACAGTAGAAATCTCTATTATAATGAATCAAAAAAGCATAATCGGTAGTTGATGATTGAATATCAATATGTTGATTGGTATTAATGAAAAACAAAGCCGGAGTTTCAGTTTTATAAACATTGAAATCTACCGTCAAAGAATACCCTGCAGGAACAAACAAAACTTTAATGTAAGGTCTGAATGTTTCTCCATTTACAAAATCCAAAGTTTCGGAATTGAATGAAATTAAACCTAATTTCTTGTGATGTGATTCGAAAGTTTTTGTAGAATTATTCATTGCCGAAAATGTTTAAGTAATTGCTTTATACTGATTGCTTTAAAATAATTAAAGTGCTTTTCTGAGATTTTCTTGCGCCCTTTTTAAAAATGCTTCTTTGTCTTTTTTTACATCCTGTAGAAATTTTTTATGGTTTTCAGACAATTCAAAATATTGCTCGCCCCACAAATAAATTTCTATTAAAACAGGGAGCAGATTAATGCCTTTTTCGGTCAGTTTATACAAAAACTTTGCTTTGCTTTCAGGATGTTGCGATTTGGAAATAATTTCTTCAGTCTCTAAAATTTGCAGTTTTGTCGCCAAAATATTGGTCGCTATTTTTTCTTCAGATTTCAAAAAATCACCGTATGTACACTGTTTTGCGTACATCAAATCTCTCACAATTAGTAAGCTCCATTTATCGCCCCAAATATCCAATGAGTTACTTACCGGACATCCGGAATTTCTATATTTTTTTATCATAAATATTCTACTTGCATTTTGCAAGTTAATTTATATCTTTACACTTTCAATTTGCAAGCAAAAATACTGAAATATTTCTCACTTGTCAATTTGAAGAAGATTTTATCCAGTTACAAATAAACTTTAAAAAAGAAATTATTATGATTTTTACAACACAAAAAATTACAGAAAGCTATTGGAAAGTGGCCATCAATCATCCTCCGGTAAACGTATTCGACCCTGAATTTTCGGTTCAATTAAGAACGTTAATGGATGAATTAGAAGCTAACGAAAACTTAAAAGTAGTTGTTTTTGAAAGTTCAAACCCGGAATTTTATGTCGCTCACGCTGAATTGGTTAATATTTTTGATTTTCCGAAAGGTGAGGGAAAAACCGGACTTTCAAAATCTTGGCCCGATGTTGCCCAACGTCTCGAGCAGGCTCCGTTTGTAAGTATTGCATCGATCAGAGGAAGAGCGAGAGGTTTAGGTAGCGAGTTTATTCAGGCTTTTGATATGCGTTTTGCAAGCAAGGAAAAAGCATTTTTTGCTCAGCCCGAAATCGGAATCGGTTCTTTTCCAGGTGGCGGTGGATTGGAGCGTCTTCATTTGTTAACAGGTAAAGCGAGAGCTCTGGAAATTATCTTAAGCGGTGACGATTACGACGCCCAAACTGCTGCTGATTATGGTTGGATTAACCGTGCATTTCCGGATAATGAGCTGGATGCATTCGTAGAAAATTTAGCAAAAAGAATCGATTCTTTTGATTTGAAAATCATCAGGAAAATAAAGGCAACGATGAACGAAAGGGTAATTATTCCCAAAAATGAACATATTATGGAAACGCAGATAGCCTTCTTCGCATCATTAACAGAACCTGAAGCAAGAACCAGAATTAAAAAACTGTTAGACCAGGGATTACAGACCTATGGCGATGTTGAACTTAATCTTGGAAAATATTTATAATTAATGAAAGCATTAATCATCAACGGGCACATCAAATGGCCGCAAATTGCAGAAGGAAATCTCAATAAAACCATTTTTGAAAAAAGTAAAAGTGTTTTCGATGAAAAAGGCTACGAAATTCTCGAAACAGTAGTTGATAATGGCTACGAAATTTCGCAGGAAATTGAAAAGTGGGTAAATGCTGATGTCATCCTGTTTCATTTCCCGATCAACTGGTTTGGAATGCCTGCTAAAACAAAAGATTATATCGATAAAGTTCTGATGAGCGGCTACGGAAAAATCTATGCCGGAGACGGCAGGAATAGTGGCGGAAACTACGGAACTGGCGGTCTTCTGAAATCTAAAGGAATCATCGTGAATACCTGGAATGCTCCCGAAGAAACTTTTGGAAATATAGGTCAGCTGCTTGAAAGTTTTTCGATGGAAGAATTTACCAGACCTTTCACAGCGACGCTTCAGTTTGTGGGCGTTCAGCCATTACCGACGTTTGCTTTTTATGATGTTTTCAAAAATCCGAATATCGAACAGGAGCTGGTTTCTTTTGAAGAACATCTTAAGAATCATATAT
>DKLU01000473.1 GCA_002455915.1 Chryseobacterium sp. UBA6632 | reverse complement strand
ATCCAGTCATAATCTACTAAATCCTGCCAAATAGGTTTTAAAATTTCATGCAAAATAGTATGAAATTTTATTTTTGTTTTCGAAATAATCCAATTCACCGGTTCAGTATTTCATAGTTTATTATTTATAGTGAAGATAAAATTTATTTTCGAAAATCTCCTGAGGATCATATTTTCTTTTCAGTTCAAAAAAAGAATCTGTTTGTGGATATACCTTTCTCATTTTGTTTTTGTCAATATGTAAACGATAAGGAAGGTAAAATGTTCCTTCATTTTTTAGAGTAATATCCAATAGTTTGTTCGTTAAGGCTTTCATTGCTCTTTCCTGTTTATCTGTTTTCTTTTGGTTAAAGAGAAATACAAACCCGAAAACATTTTTGCGGGCATAATTCATAAAGCTATCATTATCTTTATTCACGGCACGAATGGTGATATTTAATAAATCCAATTCAGAATTTTTAAGAATGGGTTTTATGTCTTTAATGAATTGATTGAAATTTCTCTCAGGAACAAAATATTCCTGCAAAAGATCGGTAGAATTAGGATCTTTGTTTTTGATTAAAGAAACATGATCATTAAGTAGTTCATTTCTAGAAAATACAGTGTTTTTAGTTATTTTATTCATTCCCGTTTCCAAGTCCCAGCGAAGTCTTTTTCCATATTCACTGTTTACTGTGCTTCTAAAAACGAGACGTTTTGTCTCTTCATTTTTAAGGTTTTGAGCAGGAAGAGAAAGGGGTTTTTCGTTTACTTTTTCAAAATAATTAATGGTTGCTTCTTCAAGAAAATGTTTGTCTGAAATTCTTAGCCTTCCAAAAACAAGATTTACATTCGGATTGTCTGAAATAAATTTTTTGTAGTATTGAACATAGTTTTCAGAGCTTAATCGTACATATTTAAATTGCAGAGCAAGGTTATCAACCACTTTTAGTTTTACATCAAGTATAATCCCGAAAAGTCCGTAGCCACCAAGAACCAATTTAAAAAGTTCCTGATTTTCAGTTCTGCTGCAATTAAGGATTTCACCATTATGATTCATCAACGTAAATGAAACCACGCTCGAAGAAATTGGCGGAAGATTTTTTTGCCAGCCATGACCGTTCACGCTCATTGAACCGCCCACAGAAAACGAACTGAAAGCTTGCATTACCGCAATTGATTTTCCGTGCTTGTCTAAATATTTTATGGCATCTTCCCAAAGTGCTCCCGAACCGATCGTAAGAACATTATTTTTCTCGTCAAGTTCCATCTGTTTGTAGGGAAGCATACTGAGTAAAATTCCGTTGGGATAAATGCTGTGACCGCCCATACTATGCTGTGCGCCAGCAATAGAAACTTTAAGATTTTTCTCTTTAGCGTATTTTAAAATCTGTTGAAGTTGGTTTTCAATCTCAGGTTTGGTTTTTGGAACCAAAATTAAAGTATCGATTTTGGTTAAATTTAATTCACTTGCATCATTAGTATATCCTTTAGGAATTTCAGTTTTATGAAAGTCAGATTCATTCCATTTTGTTTTAAGAACATGAAATATAGGAATTGAAATGAATATTAAACTAATGACAGCTAAAGTAAGGAGTACGAAAAGATATTTTTTCTTCATGGGTTAAAAGTGTGTTTAAAGATTAGAAAGAAACTGAATGCCAACTGTGACCACAATATTTACATTGCTTTGCAAAAGGTGTTCGTGCCAGTTTTTCGCATTGCGGACAATTATTAAAAAACACCTTTTGAGAACTTTCTTTCATAATTCGATTTGCGATATTGATTTCAAATTCTTCATAATCATTTCAGGGATGAATATTTTATGCTTCAGCTGAAGCTTTTCATCTGTAGTCATTAGATTTCTATAATGAGTAATGATATATTTTAGTGTTTCTTTATCCATAGTTAATTTCAATTATTTACCCCACCGTCGGCGTATCCTCTTCCTTCAACACTTTTTTCTCTTTCATAGAAAGCATCATTCTTTCACACTTATACTTTTGCCAGTCGAAATTGTTTAAAAAATCTAGGGCGGCTTGAAAACCTCTGTTAAAAAGATCTTCTTTTTCCTCTCTTTTCATAAAGAAATTCAGCCAGCTGCTGTCGCCACAATTTACAGATTGAATGCTGTAAAGATGATAAAAAGTATGTTTGGTTAAAAAAGATTTATCGTTAAACCCTTGCATCGTGCTGATAATATTTCCGGCAAAGGAAAATGGAGTTTTCATAATTTGCTCGCTGGTTTTTACTTTACTGGAGGCGATGTCAGAATTGCTTGTGAGCTGAACTCCGAACAATGGCATTCTCGGATAAAAAACCTCACTGTCATGAAAAAGATCGATCGGGAAATTCGAAATACTTCCGCCATCGATGAAAACTCCGACCGGATAAATATTTTCTTTTTCCGTATTCATCCAGAAGTTCCAGGCATATTTCACCGAATCATCATTCTTATTGATTGTTTTCTGAAATGGCTCAAAAAAGAAGGGAACCGACATCGAGGCACGGACAAATTCTGCCGGACTGATGTGTTTCAATTCCTCTTCAGACCAATATAAATTGGCCATCGTAGGCAATTCGACCTTAATTTTAGCGTTAATATCTGTTGTGACGACAATGTATTCTGATTTTAACTGATAAAACGGATTGCCTTTATAATAATCATTATTGGCAATACTTTCATAGAAAATTTTATATCGTGTTTCGTCAATATGTTCTTTATTATTTTCTCTGATTTCTTCAATATTCTGTAAAGCATTGTGATAATATTCCTGTTGATTTCCGTAACGATAGTTTAGGTTGAGTTGATGCTCTTTCTGAACAAATTTTTCGTTCAGTTCGGCAACTGTTTTTATTCCAAAACCGTTCATCACCTCTGTCATTTGAGTAAGAAATGTATTTCCGGGATTCAATCCGCTGTTTTGTTTCCTGAAATCATTGTAAAATTTTATCAGACAAATTATAGCGATAATAACAGGGATCAAAGGAACCAGAAAAAGTAGTTTGACTCTTAACGTAGTTTCAGAACGAGTTGCAAATGGAATTACCAAAAGTGTAGCCATTAAAATAACAGCGAGAATAACATTGATTTTAATGAAATTTTTATTGTTTAAAATCGAATGAACGGTCGTCCTCACATACGGTTTACCATCCATAAAATCGGCAAAATTCCAGTTGAACAAAATTTCTTTGATTACGTCGCTTTTCTTTTCTTCTTTGGTTTTACAGGCGGCAATAAGCATTGTGTTGATAGCTCCGGCGCTGGTTCCCGCGACTTTTAAAAACCGAATTCCAAAAATTTCCAATCCATACAAATAACCTACCAGCGCACTTCCCCAAACTCCACCGCCTTCCTGCACAAATTCCACATATTGATTGCCCTTGGCATCCAACAAATCAGAAAATTCTTTAGCTGAAATATTTGTGTAAAGAGCCTGCAATTTGTCTTTTGAGGCTTTCGACAGCGTATTTTCTTCAAGAATGGTTTTTAGGGTTTCAGGTTTCATGGTTTAATTTTTTTTTGAAGCTATTTCCCGCTCTTCGCACTCGCTATTTTTTTGGTTTCGGCGCGGCAGCGAAGCTGCCGCGCCGAAACCAAAAAAAATGAGCTCAAACAAATGCTGCGATCGGGGCTAGGGATGTTGTCATATATACAATGAAAG
>DKLU01000110.1 GCA_002455915.1 Chryseobacterium sp. UBA6632 | reverse complement strand
ATTCTCGTGAATATAATCGTAGATCGTTCCCATTCTGATTTTATCATTTAAAAACCATTTGATTCTGGTATCTTCATTGTTTAATTCTTTCACTTCGGTGGAATGGGCGAGAATGTGTAAAATATCAATCAAACCTATCAAAGACTCAAAAGAATTTTTATCCTTGATAAGATGAAGTTTTTCAACCACAATTCTTTTGGTTTCTCCAGAAAAAGATAAACCTAAATAAGACCGATCCAGTAATTTTTTAATAGCATCAAATTCAGGAACGGGAATAATAATATTCTGAAGAAAATCTTCACGCATCTGAAGAACCAACTGTTTACATTCGGTCTGTATTTTATAATCGAAATTAAGATGCGGGATATTAGAGCCAATCAATAAAAGATCACTTCCTTCAAAATCCGAGATATTTTTTCCGACATGGCGGATGCCGTTGCATGCTTCTACGTATACCAGCTCGATTTCCGGATGGTAATGCCAGAAAAAGCAATTCTTCAGTGATGGAGAAAATAATTTAAAAGACTTACCTTCTTCAAACTCAATGATTTCTTTCTGAATTTTCATTATGTTCTCTTTTGATTAATATTTAATTCAAATTTAATTAAAAAGGTTAATACGGAGCAAATTTAGGTTAGCTGAGTTAAAGTTTAAATCATAATTTCTGACGATTTTTGCACTTTCAAAATAGAGTTAATTATCATAATTAACTCTTTCTACAATAGTTTCAAAAAAAGGTTTACATAAAAAATGAAGATAGATAAAAGAATTATACCGCTGGCTATCGGTGGTTTAGGTATTGGAACAACAGAATTTACCGTAATGGGTCTGCTTCCGGATATTGCAAAAACCTCACAGATTACGATTCCCGAAGCAGGACATTTAATTTCTGCATATGCATTGGGAGTGGTGATCGGAGCTCCGATTCTTATTGGTTATTCAGTAAAGTTTCCACCCAAAAAAGTATTGCTTTCATTGATGGTAATTTTCACACTTTTTAATGCATTATCGGCAGTAGCTCCTGATTATACAACGATGCTCATCATAAGATTTCTTTCCGGATTGCCGCATGGTGCATTTTTCGGAGTAGGAACGGTGGTTGCTGCAAGAATGGCGGCGAAAGGAAAAGAAGCATTTTATATATCGCTGATGTTTACCGGGCTCACCGTGGCGAATCTCGCAATGGTTCCTTTGGTAACCTATATCGGGCATGCTTTCCATTGGAGATGGTATTTTGCAATCGTTGCCGTCATCGGATTGATTGCCTTATTATTCCTGAAACTTTGGCTTCCGGTAATTGAAACTAATGAAGACACACATTTTAAAGAAGAAATTAAATTCCTTAAAAGAAAACAGGCTTGGTTTGTACTGATGATTACGGCCATTGGTTTTGGCGGACTTTTTACTTGGTTTAGCTATATCACGCCTTTAATGACGGTAATGTCAGGTATCAAAGAAAGCCAGATGGCGTACGTAATGATTCTTGCTGGCGGCGGAATGGTAGTAGGTAATTTGGTTGGGGGTTATTTATCCGACAGATTAAGTCCTGAAAAAACCTGCGTTTTGCTGCTTACATTAATGATGGTTTCTTTAGCAGGTGTATTTTTCCTTTCAGAACATACTTATATATCATTGGCATTAACGTTCATTTGCGGAGCTTTATCGATGTCGGTGGCAGCGCCTATCAATATTATGATGATGAAAGCCGCACCCAAAAGCGAAATGATGGCCGCAGCATTTATGCAGGCAGCGTTCAACTGTGCGAATGCGATGGGAGCTTTCTTGGGAGGTTTACCTTTAGAAAAAGGATATTCTTATAATTATCCGTCTCTGGTTGGGGTTGGGATGACTTTAATAGGATTGATTATCGCTTTCAGATATAAACAATTGTACGGATCGCAGGTTCTTCATCAGGAGGAAATTCCTGTGGAAGCTGTTACATGTGACAAATAAAAAAAGGGAAGCAAATTGCTTCCCTTCCTCTTTAATAAATAATGCTTATGCCTCTACTTCATTGCCGTTTTTACACCAATACAAGGCATTGTATAAATTTTCTTTCGGAAAAGATTTAAATTCTCCAGGCATAATTACACTGAAAATATCAGTAAACTTTTGTACGCCCTCTTTATCCGTTACGATAGCCGCTCTGTTCCAATTTGCTAAATTTTTTAGACCTAGCAGAGCATCTTTAATCCACGCGCCCATTGTAAAATTATCCAGATCGGTATCCAAATACAGCAAGTAATTCAACTCTCCAAACTCGTCGACCTTCTTTTTTACACGCGGAATTACTAAATTATCAAAATCTTCTTTCGTTATCTCGCCCGTCGCATTGAATGCCGCAACATTTTCCGGAGCTTCTGGAATAATCGTTATCATAGTATATATTTTAATGTGGTTTGATTTTTAAGTCATAACAATAATTAAACCATTATTTAATTATGAATTCATAAAAGGCAAGGTTATTGAATGTTTTTGTGGAAAATATTCTATGAATCTTAAATCTAATGAACCTTTTTGGCTGTTAAAAAACGGATTGGTTTCTTCATATCCGTCCTTAAAATCTAATGAAGAATGTGATGTTTTGATTATCGGAGGCGGAATTACCGGAAGCTTAATTGCTCATCAAATGATTGCCGACGGTCATAAAACAATTTTGATTGATAAACGTGAAATTTGTAACGGCAGCACATCCGCGACAACGTCCATGCTGCAATATGAGATTGATGTTCCTCTTTTTGAATTGATTGAATTGATTGGTGAAAAAGGAGCTGTGGAAAGCTATAAAGCTTGCTCAGATTCTATTGATCAGCTGGAAAAACTTTCATTAAAAATTAAATCAAAAGCAGGTTTTAAAAGAAAACAGTCTTTATATTTTGCTTCTAAAAAGAAAGATGTGAATTGGCTGAAGGAGGAATATAAATCTCGAAAAAAGGCAGGATTTAAAGTGAAATGGCTGGAATCTGATGAAGTATTTAAAAAATTCGGATTCGAAAATACCTTTGGAGGAATTGTTTCTGAGCAGGGAGCAAGCATTGATGCTTTTAAATTTTCTCACGAATTATTTGAATTGAATACGAAAAAAGGATTAAAAATATTCGATAAAACAGAAATGACAAAAGTTGAATATTTTAAAGGATATAATTTGATAACTGTTGATTCCGGATATCAGATTAAAGCAAAAAAGATTATTTATTGTATTGGCTATGAAAGTAAAAATTTAATCAAAGAACATTTTGTTGATTTAAAAAGTACTTACGCTATTGTTTCTGAAATAGACCACGATAAATTCAAAAATATCACCGATACTTTAGTATGGAATACCGATGATCCTTATATTTATATGAGAACCACCGACGATGCAAGACTTCTGATTGGTGGAGGCGATGAGGATTTTTATGATGCTAAAAAGCGTGATGCTCTTCTGGATAAAAAAGAAAAAGAAATTTTGAAAGTCCTCAAAAAGATAAAACCCGATTATCATTTCTACACCGATTTTGTCTGGGCAGGAACTTTCGGGGAAACAAAAGACGGACTGCCTTATATCGGGGAGCACAAAAACTTTAAAAACTCCTATTTTGTCCTTGGCTTTGGAGGAAATGGTATTACTTTTTCGGTTGCGGGGATGGAAATGGCTTCCCAATTCATGAAAGGGAAAAAGCATCCGCTTTCAAAATATTTTAAATTTGGAAGATAATTTTAGGAAAATAAAATAAACAGTTCAAAAAGAACTGTTTATTGATTGGTTAGAATAATAGATTTACCATTTCGGGTGACGAATTTTCTGGCTTCGGAAAATAATTGGGTGCTGATGGTAATTTCATTTTCATCTTCCGAAATTTTATACATATTTGAACTGAAAAGCGATTTATCAATGGAATGTTCAAACAGTTTTGTAGAATCAGATTGGTGAATAGAGTAGAAATCTACCTTGTAGTTGTCATTTCCGGTCTGGTAATACTTATAAATGATCTTTTCGTTCAGATCACTCGAAATAATTTTGGTTTCGATAAAATTACTTTGCTCCAGGAAAGAGCAGCTTTGCAGAAACAATGCGGGAAAGAGTAAAAAGTAAAAATGTTTTTTCATAGCTATGTTGTTTTACCAAAGATAATTAATGCTAAATCATTGACTGTTAACTGAATTTGAATTGATGTTAAGCTTTTGTCTTCTGGAAAAACGTCAAGTGTTTTACTTTTAAAAAGTCAGGCATTATTTTTGAACATTTACTTAATAACCACATAAAATATTCTATTATGACAACCTTTCAAAAAATAGCAATTCCAGTATCGCTGGGTCTTCTAGGATTATTAATTTTCAATTCCTGCTCAGTCGGAATTCCAAAGGGGGCAACTGCCATTCAAAATTTTAATGCTGAAAAATATCTTGGAAAATGGTATGAAATTGCCCGATTCGATTATAAATTCGAGAAAAATATGGATAATGTAACCGCAACGTATTCCAAAAATGAGAAGGGAACCATTCGCGTTGACAATAAAGGTTATGACTATATAAAAAAAGAATGGAAAGAATCTATTGGCGAAGCAAAATTTGTGAATAAAGAAACCGAGGCGCGATTGAAAGTTTCATTCTTCAAGCCAATTTGGGCGGGTTATAATGTTATTGACATTGATGAAAATTATCAATATGCATTAGTTGTCGGAAACAGTACAAAATATATTTGGATTTTATCCCGAACAAAAGAAATTCCCGAAAGTATCAAACAAAGATTTTTAGAAAAAGCCAAAAATATTGGTTATCATGTAGATGACCTTATTTGGGTGAAACATGATTAAATTATTGCAATGAGCCTGTCAAAGCAAAGCAAACTCATTAAAGAAATATACATTTAATTTGTCATGCTGAAAGCATCTCAAC
>DKLU01000261.1:11431-11633 GCA_002455915.1 Chryseobacterium sp. UBA6632 | reverse complement strand
AAAAACGCCAGCCGCTTTACTGCCTGCCGTTCCTTTTTGGGATGCATCAATATCCATAAATGAAGCCGCCTTTATCGGGGCAACTCTTAAAGAAGGTGTCTGAAATGTTTTTTCTGAAATTTCATAGGCTCTTTTAGCAATATCAGAAGTATGATTTATTTTAGAATTTCCGGTGGTTAGTTTTTCATTTTTACTGCTGTTG
>DKLU01000261.1:0-11289 GCA_002455915.1 Chryseobacterium sp. UBA6632 | reverse complement strand
TCATTTTTACTGCTGTTGTATCCGTAAAAAGTAGGATTCACATGCTGTGCTTTCATTTTAATTTTAACATCATTCACGCTGCTTCCATAGGTAAGGTTGACTGGTTTTTCCTGCGGAGGAAGTTTTCCGAAATGTAAAACTTCACCATCATAATAAAATTGCTCGCCATACGCTTCTGCTATTCTGGCCAAATAATTATAATGCGTTTCTTCGTATTGCGAACTGTATGAAACGTTTCCGTGTTGGGAGTCTACTCTGTAATCAAAGGTATTTTGTCCTAAACCTTCTTTAATGACTTCATTTGCAATGCTATTCAGGCTAATTTGCTGCTTTCCTCCAAAACTTTGAATATGCGGAGCGGCATCTAAAAGAATAGTTGGGCTAAAACCTGTAAGAACTATATTTCCTAAACTTCCTTTTTCCTGGCTGAAACCAACTTCGGTAATTACGCCTACAAAATTTCTTTCGGGGCCTTCTTCTACATCTTTATATTTAAAAATGACTGTTATGCGTTTTCCTAAAAAATTTTGAGCTTCCTGAAGATTATGATTTTCGGCATTTCCTAAGCTATCATAGGCCAACATCAGACTGAATTCATGATGTTTTACCGCACTTTGGGTAAGCTTAAAATGTTTAAAGTGGGTAATTGTTTTTCCTTCGATAACGATTTCCAGCTTCACGACACGATTGATGCCCATGATTTGGCTTTGCGGAATCGCCGCGGCATTGTGTATTTTAGAAGTCGGTTGCTTAGACCATACTTTTTCTTTCAAAATGGAAGAGTTATCGTTTCCGGAAATCTGATTCATGAACATATCAGACGTATTCTTTCCTTTTTCCAAATAATTCTGCTGAACTGTTGCAGCTGTTTGTTTTATTTTTCCTATCTCTCCATTTGCCTGCTGCAGTTTTTCCTCGGTTGTTTTCACAACTTTCTCTTGTGCCTCACTCTGTACATTCTTCAGAGAATCATTAATATGATTGTTTTTTATAGGCGGTAATTTTTTATCCTGAAACATGGATCCTTGTGTTTGTGTTTATTTTTATTATCATTTTCCATTAATAATCCAACAACATATTCACAGCCAACATTTCATTTAATATAAAAATGAATTTACATTAGAAATTTATTAATCCTAAAAAAGAACTAATTTCTTAAACAAAAAAAACAGAATAGTCAACTCTGAAAAGAGCAACTATTCTGCTTACCAATTTTATTTTTACTAAGATGATTGTAGGTTTTAGTTCCCCGGCCAGATACCTTCGTAAGCAGAATTACCATAATTGATTTTCTCTGCACTGATGATAAAGCTAATCAGCATACTGTTTTCATCTACCGCGTCGAAGTCTACTTCGTGTTGAATTACATATCCGTTTTCCCAGTTTAGCGTAATTAAAGTACCTTCTTCGTGAGATTTGTTGAATGTAATTTCACCTTGTGTAGGCTTGTATTTTCCGTTCAATAAACTTTCAAGGATGTCTGATTTTTCAGTAGCTTCTACTGTAAGCTTGATGATTGCATTAGATGGGTCTGATGCTACACGCCCTGAAACGTCTGTAGATCTTGATACACTGTAGTTTAGCTTCAATAATTTTTGACCTTCTCCGCCGTTGAATTTTAAGATTCCTCTTGAATTTGCTGCCATGTTTTGTAAATTTTAATCGTTAATATTTTGTGATTTGGTAATAATTTGTGATTTGATTGTGAAACAAAGATATGGTTGATAATTTTATCTGAAAAGCTTTTAAAAGTGAATTTTATTTTTTGTAGTAATTCTACGATTTGGTGTAGTAATTCTACGACATTAGATTTAATCAAAAATATAATTATTTAAAAATCAACAATTTATTACAATAAAATTCAATTTAAAAACAATTAATTTTAACACCATAATGAGAAATATTAAGATTAAATTAAGTTAATTTTAAACTTTCTTAAAATATCTTAATTTAATTTTTTGAACTCAAAAAAATCTGAAAATTGATATTCGGATTTAAATTTTCAAATTCTTTTCCTAATCTTGTTAGAACTTTTTTAAATATTACAAAATCTATATTTTTTTGACGCAAAGATTTTATTTAGATAGTTAATTATCTAAGTGAGCCAAGAAGAGTCAACAAGTTGATTTCCCGAAGCTGTGTTTTCAAGCTTCGTGAAGCAAATTTGATTTGTCTTTGCATTCTTAAAACAATAGGTAAAGTTGAATTAAAACTTTGCGTTAAAAAAATAGAATAATAAAAATTTCAAATATACTTTTAAATCTAAAAAAATTTTACGATCCACCATTCTTTTTATATAAAGCCAAACATTGCGCTTCATAATCAAAACACAACGCATCGCTGAAGTTTTCAAGATATGTTTTCGGAAAAACCATTTTTGCTTTAATAGTTGGGATTTTTTGGAGTTTTTCTCCCGAAGCTTTATAAAAATCGCCCAAATATTCATTGGTTAAAAGATTGATGCTCGATTCTCCTTTGGCTTTTTCACCAAAATCTAAGCGTAAAATATCATCTACTCTTCGCATTTTCACCAGTTGTATTTTCTTTGCTTTCGGATCATATTCGAAAACGCATTGAAAGCCCGATCTGTCGAAATCATTCCAGAATTCAAAACCTTTTTTTGTAGAAACAAGCATGTTTCCAAAATTTAGCTTTTGGATTTTTCCACTTTGGATTTTTTTAAATTTCTGCGTAGATAAAAGGCAAATTAATGTTTTTGAATCGCTGTCGATTCGAATGGTATCTTTTATTAAATCTCCATCTAAATCTTTTACCAGCTTTTGCACCGATTGCCCAAAAACTACCACAGATAAAAAAGCGAAAACTAAAAAGGTTATTTTTTTCATTACAATCAATTTAATCATAATTTACTTTTAACATTCAGAAATTAAGAGTATTGAGCTTAAAAAACTTAATAAAATCAATTTATTGATTCTTAATTGAATACATCTTAATTAACTAAAGTCCTTAATGTTAGGAAAAAAATAAACAAAGTTTATTTTAATTTAGAAAATTAAGAAAGAACTATCAAATTTATTTACAATTCCATGAAATATTTCACAAAAGAATTGGGATTATCAAGCTGATAAAACACCATATTTAAAGTCAATATACAAACAAAAGCAAGGTAAAAAACCATTAAAACAACGATTAAAAAAGATCGGAAACCATTATCTTTTACTGTTCTTATACAAAGCGTAATGAGCAAATAAATGACCGTTGTTACAATACCGCTGATTAATCCAACTTCTACAATAATCTTGTTAATATTTTTCAAACTAAATTCCTGAGAAAGATGCAGTGCAAAGTATCCACACACAGAAAAGATGACTGATACTATAAAAATGATGAGACTGGATATTATTAATCTAAATTTACTTTTCATATACTATTTTTTCATGTATCCCGGATTTTTCCCCGAGCTGAACGAATTTTTTAATCCGGATTCTACTTCCGGCCAAAACTGAGTGTGACTTAAACTATGAGAAGCCATGGCTAGATAAGGGATCGTTCCTGGGCGCGTCATCATATCTTTATTGGTATCTGCTTCATCTTCGGGAGTCACCAAATCGGCAAAATACTGTTGAACCAACACATGATATCTTTCGAAATTTCCTCTTAAAATTTTAAGCTGTGCATCCAAATTCCCTGTCAGAATATACTCTGCATTGTTAATATAATCAATATATTGCGCCAATTGATCGGGTTTGATGAACTGACTTAGCAACCTCATCAAAACCTCTTCTAGATTATTATTGTGAACCGCAGACGATGCTCCGGAAATGAATTTTTTACAGTTCGCTCTTTTATTTCTGCTGTGATACGGATCTTTATCAAATATCGGAACATGAAGAATCGGCAAACCTTTGGTCTGCTTTTCCGGGCTCCATGAAGTGACTTCAATAGTATCTGTAATTCCTGCATTCGCCTTAAAAACTTTTGCTAATGAACTCAGAATATAACTGTCTTTAACCCCGGATTTTATATCAAACAAAACATTTAAAACTCTCAATCCCTGTGTCAGATTCAGGTTTTTTGCCCATGTTAAACGGCTGTAGCTTCCGCCTTGGATATAATTTCGGTGAACACCATCCGTCCATTGTAAAAAGCTGTTCAGCAAAGTGATAAATTCACTTTTTTCTTTTGCTAAATTAGAATTATCCAATTTTACAGATTTAAGATATTTGATGAATTCAGCGGTAATCATCTTAACGGCTAAAAATGCCTTCGCCATTTCTGCAAAAGCAGCTATTCCTTTCTGTTTTGAAGGTAAACCTTTCAGATATTTCATGATAACATCTCCTTTCACGCTTTTCAGAAGATTAATTCCTCGTTCAAATTCATCCATTTTCAAAGCTTTGATTAAGCCTTCAAGATTCACCAAACTGAAATCGGCAATCAGCTGTTGCGTTAAATCATATTCATTATGAACGTTAATGATTTGGCATTGCTTGTGTAATTTAGTATGATTCAGCTGATGTTTATGTTGAAAAAAAGGTGTCGATAAGTACGTGATGCTCTTTATTTTCCAAGCTTTTGGATATTTAGAGTCGGTCGCGATCAATTCTGTAAACTGATTGATAACATTTCCGCCATGTGAATGCCCGATCAGGTGAATATGAACCTCCTGATTTTGCCAAAATTTATACACTCTTAAAAATAAATCTAACAACCTTGTTGCGGCGAGGTTTCTTTCTTTGGTATCATTGTCTCCCGACCAGCTGAAAAAACTTCCTTCGATATGAAGATTCAGAAACTGAGGTTTTAATTCCTTTATTTTGTTCCAAAAATTATCTTTACTCGCCTGCCAGTAATCTGTGTTTGCCTGATGTTTTTCGCCCGTAGTATTAACGGGATCGGTGGTTCCCGCCACAAACATCACTACATCATAAATCTTGTTATTTTTGGGAGGACTACCCTGCATGCCATACGTCACACCCGTTTCTTTACCTTTCTGAATGACCTGACTTCCGCTATTTTCAATAATATCTTTAGCGTAAGAAAGATTATTTCCTCCGGTAGTTTCTACAATATTTCCTCCTACGAATGTCTGTTTCATAGCCCATTAATAGTTTTTGGATTTCTCTCCGGAATTATTTTGTACTTCTTTATCAGAATGCTGTTCGTAGTTTCCCGTACTTTGGGTGGTAATTTTTCCGTTACTCGTGCTTACCCTGTCTTTATCGGTGTGAGATTCTTTATTTCCCTGAATATATTCTACCATTTCACCAGTAACATTCGTGATAAAATTGGTTCCGACATTTAAAGTATTCAACATCCCGACACTTCCGCTTCTGTTCATGCCTGCAATTTCAGAAATATTCATTCCCACGTTGGTATTCATATTTTCACCTACGTTGATGTTCATATTTTTACAATTTAAAGTCATTGTTTCGGGAGCAGTAATCGTAATGTTGCTTCCGGTGGTGTCTAAATGAATTTCATTACCTGATTTATCGGTAATAATAATGCTTTCGTCTTCCGTAAAAACAACACGGTGACCACTTCTGGTCTGAATAGATTTCACACGATTATCCATACCGCCACCTAAACCAACGCCGCCATGAAACATTCCGCCCATAACGAAAGGTCTGTCGGGATGGCTGTGAACAAAATTCACCATCACCTGATCTCCAACTTCAGGAATCGCAACATAGCCTCTGTTTTGAGTAATCTGGTCGGTTCCTCCCGCATCAGGACTCATCATTCGGATGAAATGGGTTGTATCATTGGTTTGCCAGTCGAATCTCACCTGAACTCTTCCCTGCCCTTCCGGATCGGTATTTGAAATGACCGTTGCGATTTGCGGCTCGGCTTTTGGTAAGGAAAATTCAGGTTTTGGCAAAAATCCCGTATCAGAAGCAATGCCTTCAAAACTTCCTGAGTAACGACCAATCGTATCAATTTCGTGTGAAACTTCTGTTACCATAATTTTTGTGAAATAAGATGATTCGTTGCTGTCTAATTTTCTCATCTGAACGTCTGCAACGCAACCCGGATGAAGAAACGGAACCGTCGTATTTCCCGAAATTGAAAAAACATTCACCGCTTCACTTCCTGATGCACTTTTTTGAGAATATTCAACATCGAGATGGGTGGCGGCTTTTATCGGAGCTACCTGAAGCGCGGGTGTTTTATAAATTTTATCATTGTGAGAATAAGCAGTTTTAGCCAAATCGCCAACATGCTGAATCGGAGTTTCAGAAGAACTCAGTCTTTCATTTTTACTGCTGTTGTAGCCGTAAAATTGTGGCTTGGTATGAACCGCTTTTAATTCAACTTTTACGTCATTTACGTTACTTCCGTAGATCAGTTTTATCGGTTTATTCTGAGCCGGAAGTTTTCCGAAATGAAGCACTTCACCATCATAATAAAACTGTTCGCCATAGGCTTCTGCCATCCTTGCCAGATAATTGTAATGCGTTTCGTTATATTGGCTGCTGTAGATGATTTGTGAATAATCGTTGGTATCAATTCTTACATCAAACCTACCTTTATCGATTCCCTGTTTGATAACTTCTTCAGCGATAATTCCCATATTTACAGGCTGGCTTCCGCCAAAACTCTGAATATGCGGCGCACCATCAAGCAAAATTGTTGGACTATAACCAGAAAGGACAATATTTCCCAACGTCATTTGCTCCTGACTGAAACCAACGCCTGTAATCACTCCAACGAATGTTCTTTCCGGGCTGCTTTCAATATCTTTATAAGAAATAACGGCTGTTAAACGCTTTCCTAAAAACTTATTCGCTTCTTCCAGAGAATGCGTCTGACGATCTCCCAAGGCATCGTGTGCCAAGGTGAGAGAAAACTCGTGATGTCGTTTTGCGCTTTGTGTCAGTTTAAAATGCTTGTAATAGCTGATAACTTTTCCTTCGATCACCAAAGATAATTTCACCAAACGATTGATTCCTGTGTGATGACTTTGAGAAACTCCGTCGGCATTCTGTGACGGACGGAACGAAGGGCTTTTCAATATATTTTGTGATTCTGTATTCATATTACCTGTGATTTGGATAGGTTAAACATGAGTGCTTAGTGTTATAATTATTTTATTCCTTCCTTTACAGAGCGGGAAAGAATTTTATTTTTTCTTAATAAAAAGTCGGGCATCAGATCTGTCGGCAAATACAATATGCTTTCGCCTTTGCTTTGAAGTTCTTCATTAATTCCGGGATTCCATGACATTAATTTTTCTACTTCTACATCCAATTCATCGGCAATGATATTTAAATTAAATCCTGCATTAATTTCCGTTTCAGACAGATTAGAACCGTGTGTTTTTGCTCCCGAACCTGCCAGAAATACGGTATTCATTCTCGATGAATTATAGTTACTTAAAACCGTTGGCAATTCTCCGGTTGCATAACACGCATTGAGGTATTTTTTAACATGATTAATGGTTTCTAAGGGCAAAAATTTAGAAAAAACATGATATTGAGAAGAGCCTGCCGCAGCCATTGCTTTGGCAATATTTCCTTCGCCACAGTTATAAGCCGCCACCACCGTTACCCAATTATTATATTTTTTATACAGATTGGTAAGGGAAACCACGGCCGTTTTGGTACTTTTATACAAATCATTTCTGTTTTGCTGTGAAAGCCCATATTGATTGGCGTGAGAGGTCATAAATTGCCAAACGCCCACTGCGCCGGCTCCTGAAGTAATATTTCTGTTGAAATGAGATTCTATTAATGCTAAATTTCTCAAGTGTCGTGGCAGCCCTTTTTCAGCAAGAGAATATTCAATAAAATCTACAATTTCTTTATTGGCATTAATGATTCGCTGATACTTTTTCACACTGCTTTCCGAAGTATCGGAAGCATCGAGAAACTGTGCATTCATAAGAGATGAACACAATAGTAAAACCAGCGTTAGTACAATATTTCTGAAATTTGGTGTCATTGTTTTTATTTTTTAAGCGAATGAGCAAATTAAAATCTCCCCATTCGCTTTCTTTGCATTTACTCTACTTTCCAGTTTAGTTTTTCCTCTTCAGAATTCCAGTCTACATGGATTGTCTGTCCGGATTTTACTTCTTCTCTTACGATCATTTTCGAGATCGGTCTTGCCAACTGAGATCGTATCACTCCGGAAATCTGTCTTGCTCCGTATTTGCTGCTGAATCCGCCTAATGCTAAATTTTTCACAGCTTCATCGGAGATTTTCAGACTCATTCCTAATCTCGTTAAAGAATTATGAAGTGATTTTAACTGAATATTAAAAATTCTCTCCGCGATAGATTCTGTGATTGGTGCAAAAGGAATAATTTCTGTGATTCTTGCCAAAAATTCTGGTCTGAAACGTCCTGAATTCGACATGATTTGCATTAATGATTTCGATTCCGGTATTTTTCCTTCTTCAAACTGCTTTACAATTTCCTCACTTCCTATATTTGACGTAAACAAAATTAAGGCATTACTGAAATCTCCTTCTTTTCCAAGCTTATCATGAACTTTTCCTTCGTCCATGATCTGTAAAAAGACATCAAAAACCGAGTGATGCGCTTTTTCAATTTCATCAAACAAAACCACTGTGTAAGGCTGTTGACGGATTTTATTCACCAACATACCACCTTCTTCATACCCAACATATCCCGGAGGCGCTCCGTATAAAAGTGCCGCCGAATGTTCTTCTTTAAACTCTGACATATCAAAACGAACCATCGCCTTTTCATCGTTGAAAAGTAATTCTGCCATAGATTTTGCCAACTCTGTTTTCCCTGTTCCTGTCGGACCAAGAAGGAAAAATGAACCAATTGGCTGTCCCGGTTTGTTTAATCCGCTTCGGTTTTCAACGATTGCATCAGAAAGAATTTTCAAGGCATGATCCTGACCAACAACTCGGTTCATCAAAAGGCCTTCCATATTCAGCAATTTCTCTTTTTCCTGAGCCTGAATTTTCCCAATCGGAATGTTTGTTTTTGCCGCCATTACCGCCGCCAATTCCAAACGATCTACCTTTTCTCTCTTTACAGCTGCATGTTGTAAAAGTTCTGAATAGGTATCTTCAATAATTTTCTGGATCGCGTCTACAGGCATTGAATTGTCAATCTGCGGTTGCTCACTCAAAGAGCCCCACAAAATCGGACTAATTTTATCTCTCAATAAATTATAATTCCAGATCAGTTCGTCTGCTTTATCTTTTTCATCTAAATATTCTTCAGTCTGCAACGCTTCATAAGTTGTTTTCCAGCTTTCCAGTTCTTTTTCTGAAAGTTCATCCAACATTTTGATGGCTGCCATCGTTCTGTCTAACAAATCGATAGCCGCATCCGGCAACTTTTTACCTTTCGCATATCTTTTAGCCAAACGAACACATTCCGGAAGTGCTGCTTTTTCAACTTCAATTCCGTGGTGTTTTTTGTAACCGTCCAATAAAACATCGATCATTTTCACGCACGTTTTTTCGTCTGGCTCGTTTACCGTTAAAACTTCAAAACGACGGTTGAAAGCCTGTTCCGGCTCGATAATTTTTCTATATTCTTCCTGAGTCGTCGCTCCGATTACCGTGATTTCACCTCGTGCTAATTCAGGTTTAAGCAAATTCGCAACGTTTCCGATGCTTCCTTTTGGGTCTAAAAGGGTATGAATTTCATCAATGAAAAGAATTGCTTTTTCAATCTTTTTACATTCGTTGATTACTTTTTTCAGACGGTCTTCAATTTCGCCTTTATAAGACGTTCCGGCTAATAAAGCTCCGGTATCCAATTCCAACAACGTTCCATTTTTCAACATTTCCGGAACATTTCCTTTAGTAATCTCGATAGCAAAACCTTCTACCAAAGCCGTTTTTCCAACTCCCGGCTCACCGATGATAATTACATTGGGTTTACTTCTTCGACAAAGAATTTCAACCAACATTCTCAGTTCCTTATCTCTTCCGATAATGTTTTCCAAATCTCCTTTTCTTGCCTGAGCCGTTCGGTCTACACAATAATTTTTGATGGAAGGAAAAGAGTTATCCGAATACTCTGAACCGTTTGAAAAAATTGAATTTAATTCTCCATTATCCGAAATTTCGTACGGAGTATCTTTTCTATATAAATTGAAAATCTCATGTTCTCTAAGAGGCAGAGATTTAAGTTGTTGTAAAGAAAAAGCAACCTGAGGTTTTACAATCGCCGTTAAAACACAAATTGGAGTAATTTCGTCTAAACCTAATTTTAAACGAATATCATCCGCCTCTTCCATAAGTGTATCTACTACTTCATCTTCTCCTACTTCATCCGGAAGATGCGTTGTTTTAGGATAATCTTCGATTCGCACATCTGCCCATTCGTAGAAATATCCGGGATCTTTATCAATGCTTTTTAGAAACTCATTAAGACCAATATCTTTGTGCATTAAAGCCCTTAAAATATGCGGTCCGCCGTATGTTGCATTATAATTTTCCCTCGCAATAGACTGTGCGATGTGAAATAGTTGTTTTACAGTTTCGTTGGTTACCAGTACTCCCATTTATAATTTTCTTATATTAATAAATTGTGTTTGTGATCGTTCTATTTTTATAGCAAAAAACAGGCTAAATTTCTTTAATAAGAAAATTCCTGTGTTAATGCTTTTTTATTTTTATCTGTTATTTCTTTTTTAATTGGTCTTTGTGATGAATCCAAAGCAAATTTTATACTCTCAGTATCTAAAACCTCTTTATTTTGTTCTGCTTTACCATTCTTCACTCTATTAGAAAAATTGTATTGAGTTTTTACAATCTCAATTTGTCTCGATTGATAATTATATTTGTGTTCAATAGCTGACAAAGGCAATTCTGATTGTTCATTAAGCTTTTTCCAGGCTAATTTTCTTTGCTCTTCGATGCTGATAGGATTCCATTTTTTATCAACCAAAACAGAAGCATTTACGATATTGTATTCATACTCTTTTTCTTCGGAAATATGATTATTGCTATAAGCATACGTTTTTTTAACAAAATGGTTAATCAGTTTTTTTGAATCTGATTGGTCTATTTTCCCTGAATATTCAATGATTTCAATAAGATTTCCATTGGTATTATATTTAAATTCTTTACCCTTATTCTGATCTTCAGTATATTTTTTTTCAACTAAATCTGCGGCGTTATAAGTATAATTATAGATATTTTTTTCTCCGCTTTTTTCCACTTCAGCTTTCACTATTTTCCCTGTAGAATCGTAAGTATATTTACTGTGCTTATCTGAAGTTTTACTTTCTATCAGATTTCCGTTTTCATCGTATTTATTTTCCAAAACTGTTTTCCCATTATCCGTAATTTTCAGAAGCTGAGCAAATTTGTTATACGTAAATTCTG
>DKLU01000262.1:985-15776 GCA_002455915.1 Chryseobacterium sp. UBA6632 | reverse complement strand
CCGATCTTAATCTTGTTTCCTGAACAATCTTCTAATGTTCTGTTAGATGTCGCTGTACCGTCTGCATACGTTCTACCCAAATCACCATCTACGAATTGTAGATCTTTAATTTTAATCCATCTACCAACATCAGCTTTTGTAAGTTGAGTGATAGTTCTTTCTGTTGCGACAACTGTTCTTGGTAGAGAATTGCTATCGAATAAATACTTATAGATTTCTTCGTCTTTAATTCTGTAGGCAACCGCAGAAGAAGAATCATTTGACCCTAATTGAAGTTCACCACTAACGTTTCTGATATGCAAATCTTTTAATTTGATATATAAATCTTTACCAAGCTTAAATCTATTTTCAAGATATAAATCTGCTCTGTTGATATTTACTTTAATACCTCCTGTAGCATCTTCTACGTAAAGATATTTAAAAAGGTTTCCAGTTGCATCATCAGCAACAATCTGTGCTTTAAGATAGTAATCACCCGTAATTTTTAAAAGACCATTTGGAGCAAGACTTCCTGCCAACTGTTTAACTTCTGCTACTGTTTTTGCCGTTAATCCATCTGGGCTAAAGCTGCAGGGATCTTTATCTTTACCATCTAAACGAGGGAAAGCAGGCCCAACATCTGTAGGATTGTTGGCATCCATCTTCAAGTCTGAAAGCTTGTTGATATATAATTGGTAAGTAGAGTTATATTTACTAAAAATACCTACAAATCTTCCTTTACCTGCAGGAACAATTTGGTTAGCAAAAGATGCATATCCACTATTTCTTACAATTGCAGTTGATACATATTTAAGAGTTGAACTATTCCAACCTTGCCCAATTGTTTTATCCACAGTTTGTCCATTAGGAGCAAAATTTGTACATAATGCTCTCTCGTCGAATTCTACGCCATCAAGCTGTACTAGACATCCAATAAGAGCATCGTTTGCAGCAAATTGAGCCATTGTTAAAACTTTAGGTTTAATATTTGCTCTTTCGTTACAATCTCTAAAAATATGATTTGGAACCTCTTTTTCTAAAATTCTGGTTCCTGCAGGAGTTACCTGGCCTAGTTGTCTTACATTACCATAAGCTGTTACAGATAAGCCTTTTAGCTCGATATATACTTTAGAACCTTGTGGAAATCTAGTATAAGCACTCACCATATCAACACTTACCGTTAAACCTTCTGTCGGGTTTTCCGGGGCATCCTGAATATAAATTGTTTTGTAGATATTTCCAGATTCGTCAGTTGAAGAAACATATCCTTCAACATAGGCGTTTTCTGTAATTTCTTCATTTAAAGTTTTTAGCTTTAAATCATGCAAAGTCCATTTTACAAACTTGTTGTTTGTATTTGTATAATAATCAGCATTTCTACACTGATAATTATCTAGATTGGGAGCATCGTATTTGTCGTCATGCACACAGCCTATAATAACCAAGGCTGTAATGACAGCAACAATATAAGAGAAAATTGAATTATATTTTTTCATAGTAGTCAATAGTTTAGAATCTTAAATAAACATTAGTAAAGAACGTTCTTCCTCTATCATACCAAAGTTTTGGTCCGAAGTAAGGAGTCCCTCTGTTGTATTCTTCCAAAGCATCCGGAAAGTTTGCCAATCTTCCTTGCTCGAATCCTCCAGTTACGTAGTTTCTGTTATTTAAAATATTATTTACAGAAACACTGATTCCCATTCTGTATTTTCCAAATTGGAAAGATTTTCCTGCGTTAGCATTCAACATAAACTGATCATCAAATTTCTTCTGCGCAGTCAATTGTTGGATAACATCAGGAGTAGCACCGTCGTAAATCAAATCTGTTCCAGGAACTGTATAAAGAGTTGCCGTTTTGTTAAGCGCTGAAAAATCTAAATACTGATCCATCAAATAGTTTGCAGAAGCACCTACCCACCAGTATTTAGGCGAATTGTATTTCAACCCGAAAGAGAAAGCTTTTTGAGGAGTTCCTGCTACTTTGTAATCTTTCACGTTTGCTGTACCAAAGCTTCTGAATCCGTTTTGATCATCAAATGAATATACCTGAGGAGTATTTGTAAATTTATATTCACCTACACTCGCAACACCGGTAGCATTTAAAGTAGGAGTAACTTTAACATCGAATCCTAATTCAGCACCAATATATCTTTTGTCCGCTCCACTCATTGCTTCGTTGATCAACGTATTATAAGACCCAGAATTGGTGTTTACAGCAGCATAATATCTTGCGATTTCAGTTGAATTACTGATTGTTGTATAATAACCGGATAATCTTAATTTCAAAATTTGACCTCTCATGATGTAGCTCAAATCATTTGAATTTACAATCTGATTTTTAACACCCGGAGTTACATAGTCTACAACTCTTGGGTTAATATAAATTTCGTTAAGTGTTGGTGCTAAACTGAAGAAAGCCCCGTTATAAACGATGAAGTTTTTTCCGTTGATTTTATAGGTAATTTTACCTTTAATACCGGCATCTAAAGCATTGTAAACAGCACTTTTTCCTTTAGAATTATTAGCAAATTGAGCCAATCCACTTCTGTAATCTCCATTTCTGTAAGCCTCAGAATAAGAAGAGAAGATAGACGCAACGATATTCCACTTGTTGAAATCAACTTCTGTAGAAACATTTAAAGTATAGTGATTTTTGTGAAGCTGATAAGAATACTGAGTTCTGTCTCCTTCTTTTACTTTATAATTTTCATCATCACTATTATATCTTACATCATTATTGAAAGGATTAAGATTATTAGCATAATTAGCTCCTAACAAATCTTTGATTCTTCTAAAGTTATCTGAATTTAGATTCTGATAATTGAAGTTAATGTTTAATTTCCAGTTTTCTTTTAACCTTGTATCAAAGTGAGATGCCCAGTTGAACGTTTTATCTTTATTCACATCCTCCACCAATGTGTAAGAAGCACCTTTTTCTGAACCATCCATATTGGTAAGGTTCAAGCGGTTGGTATTGTATAGATAATTCCAGTCGATTTGAGATTGAGCTTTAAACTCATCTGCTGTTAAAAGACCGTAGCTAGGTAACTTTCTGTAATAAGTCGGGTTCGGGTCAGCTGCGTGGAACCAGTCAAGTCTACTTCTTGCATCGCTACCGATCTGGTAAGAAACAGTGTTCGTCCAGTTAGAGCTTTTCCCGATTTTTAAATAATCAGTTAGCATAAACATCGGTTCGAAAACCTTTCTGATTCTTGAGTTTCTCTTCTCACCATCTTGCCATCCCCAATATGAGTTGTAATCTTTACCCATGATGTCATAAACCTCCTGAGTATTCGGAGAGTTGGATGCTCTGTATGTTGGCGAACCAAATGCCGTTAAGTTGATCGAGTGTCTATCACTAAATTTCTTTTCAATAGATCCGAAATATGCAAAAGCATCCTGATAAACCCCATCAATAATTGCTTTATCTCCCCATCTTCTACTTGCAGAGAAAGTAAATGCCCATCCACTCTTACTAAGACCAGAAGAGTAAGTAGCCATTAATCTGTGTAAATAACTTCTATTGGTAAATGAATATGCTAACGAAGTCTGTTTTCTATAAGAAGAAGCTCTTGTATTGTAATAAACTACCCCACCTAAATTACCGAAAGTATATTCTGAAGGCGTAATATTGTCTACGTTTTCGTAAGGATATCTTGTAACATCGTTAAGACCTCCCCAGTTACTAAAATCTATTCTACCGTCATCATTTTTAGACATAGAAACACCATTAAATACCACATCCTCAAATCTGTTGTCTACCCCTCTTGGTCTGAACCAGTAAGCACCTAGTTCAAAAGCGGAAACATTTTGGAAAGCATCTCTTCCTGAGCTTAAAAGTCCTACCGTAGGTTGCATTGCAGAACCTCCGTCTTCAGTGTCATTTGCAGAATCATCGATTACAACAACTCCTGCATCTGTTCCTAAACTGTAATTAAGTGTAATAACACCTAAGTCTTTTCTCTTCTCATCAGCAGTTACATCAAACTCTAAAATTTTAGATTCAAAATTTGGTTTTGCAACGGTAATAAGATAATGGCCAGGCTTTAAATCCACAAACTGGAAGTATCCAATTTTGTCCACAGTCACATCGTCTGTAGACTGCGCCAGATCTACTTCTGCTCTCTCCAATGGCTTACCTTCAGCATCTTTAACATACGCAAAAACAGTAGTTTGTGCAAAGTAATAAGACGCAGGAAGTAATGTAAACAAAGAGATTAAGGATAGTTTTTTAATCATAGTAACTTGTTTTTAACTCCTTTTTTATTTAAGGGGCAACAAATTTAGGACTATTTTCATTAATCCAAACATTTTTAGCCTTTTATTCTATTAATTTTTCTTAACGCACCATCATTATGCTAAAAAAATCCCTTTTTTCTAATTAATCACAAAAACGTATATTAAAATTTTTTAACCTTGGATATTATATAAAATTAGTACTTTTACACCCCTTAATTTTTTGAATACTAAGAATATGAAGAAATATTTAATCGCTGTTGCTGTTTTTTGCTCCACATTTGCATTCTCGCAACAGAAACAAGTAAAGAGAGCTGCCGTAGGTTTCCTGAACGTAGAAAACCTTTGGGACACAGTGCCTTCAGCTGATTATATTGATGGAACATTGTCTGTTTCAAACCCTGCTTTTCACAGAAGTGTACCTGTAGATTCTTTGAAATATCTTGAAACAACTGAAGATTACAAAGGCGAGTGGAACGATGAGCTTTTAATTGGAAAAAAAGTAATTCGCAAGCAAATTTTAGCGGATGAATTTACAGAAAACAGCCCAAAAAGATGGGGAGCTAAATTTTATAATCAAAAATTAGAAAACGAAGCGAAAGTAATTTCTGAACTGGGAAGACAATATACCAATGACAACCCTGCAATCTGCGGATTGATTGAGGTTGAAAACAGACAGGTTATTGAAGATTTAATTAAGCAACCAGCTTTGGCAAAAAGCAATTACGGAATTGTTCACTTTAATTCTTACGATGCCAGAGGTATTGATGTGGCGATTATTTATCAGAAAGCAAGATTTACTGTTTTAAATTCATATAAAAAAGAAATTAAGATCTTCAACGAAGACGGAAGAAGAGAATACACGAGAGATATCGTAGTTGCGATTGGTTTATTGGATGGTGAAAAAGTAGCCGTTTTGATGAATCACTGGCCATCAAGAAGAGGTGGCGAAGCAATTTCTCAGGCAAAAAGAAATACCGCAGCTACCGTTTTGAAAACTGAAATGGAAAAGATCACCGCTGAAAATCCTGGAGTTAAAATATTCTCAATGGGAGATTACAATGATGATCCGGTAAGCCCGAGTTTGAAAAAACATTTAAATGCAGTGGGTGATCCAAGCGAATTGTCAGATAAATATCCTTATTATAACTTAATGTATAAATTATACAAGGCAGGTGTTGCTTCTTTGGCATACAGAGATGCACCAAATTTATTTGATCAGATCATTGTTTCAAAGAATTTATATTCTCCAGAAAAACTGACTCCAACTTATAGTATTTACAAGGCGGAAATTTACGCTCCATCTTATTTAGTAAATAAAGAAGGACAATGGAAAGGCTATCCTTTACGTTCTTGGGACGGTGACAGGTTCACCGGTGGTTATAGCGATCACTTTCCGGCAGTTTCAATTGTTCAGAAAGAATATGTTAAGAAATAAAATTAAAGCACTCATTTTGAGTGCTTTTTTTGTGTAAATTTAGGATATGAAAAATCTTCTTCTCATTATTTTTATCGCCCTTATTCCTTTTAGTTGTACTGCGCAGAGTAAATCTAAAAGCGATAAAGAAAAGTCGGAAATTAAACCCTCAAAAAATGAGGATGGAGAATGGGATATCACTGTAATCGATACTCAGTTTGATTATTTCCTGAATGCCATTGCCAAACCCATGAATCAATATTCAGAATCTTATTTGAAAACAAAAAATACAATGTTGGTAACGGAGTGGAATTCTTATTATTTCTCAGGAAAATACAGAAATGTTATCGAATCATCAATTGATTATGATCCCAAAGAAAATTACGGAATCAAGTTTGAATATAAGCTCTATCAAGTTTTTGCCTATGTCAATTGGAAATATGGCTTAAAAATGAACGGCTTAACCGGAAGTGACGGAGTAAGATATTAAAAGTAAAAAGGTTCAGAATTACTCTGAACCTTTTCTTTTTTATGATAGCTAAAAATTATTTGTTGAATAATTCTTCTACTTTATCCCAGTTTACCACAGAGAAAAACGCTGCTACATAGTCAGGTCTTCTGTTTTGGTAGTTTAAATAATAAGCGTGCTCCCAAACGTCAAGTCCTAAAACCGGAGTACCTTTCACGTCTGCAACAGGCATCAACGGGTTATCTTGGTTTGGAGTAGAAGTTACAGAAACAGAACCGTCAGCATTTTTTACCAACCAAGCCCATCCAGAACCGAATCTTGTTTTAGCAGCATCAGAAAAATCAGTTTTGAATTTTTCAAGACCACCGTAAGCTTCGATAGCAGCTTTTACGTTTCCTACAGGCTCATTGTTTCCCCCAGGAGTTAAAATTTCCCAGAATAAAGAGTGGTTGAAGTGCCCTCCTCCATTGTTTCTTACCGCTGGCTTATCAGTTCCAGTCTGGTTGATTTCTTCTATTGTTTTTCCTTCTAGGTCAGTTCCTTTAATTGCATTATTTAAATTGTCGATATATGCCTGGTGGTGCTTTGTATGGTGAATTTCCATAGTTTTAGCATCAATAGTTGGCTCTAATGCGTCGTAAGCATATCCTAGTTTTGGTAATTCAAATGACATAATTTTATTTTTAATGTTATTACCCAAATTTAACCATTATTTAAACTATTTTCAAACAATGGGGATTACTTTAATAAATCTTTAACATTGATATATTGATTTAGAATGAATTAAATTTTTAAGTAATGAAGTTGGAGGCTGGAAGATGGAAGTTTATTGAGTTCGAATTAATGTTGAATTGAAAATTTTTCCACAAAAAAACAAACATGGTCATTAAAAACTTCCCGCCTCCAACATCCATCCTCCCGCCTAAAAAAATCAAAAAGCACGAACATTGCTGCTCGTGCTTTTCATTTAACAAAATTAAATTAATTATTTATTCATAGACATCAGGAATTCTTCATTATTAAGAGTTCCTTTGATGTTTTTACTCACAAATTCCATCGCTTCAATAGGATTCATTTCAGAAAGATATTTTCTTAAGATCCACATTCTCTGAGAAGTAACTTCATCAAGAAGCAAATCATCTCTACGAGTACTCGAAGCTACCAGATCAATCGCCGGATAAATTCGTCTGTTGGCAATTTTTCTGTCTAATTGAAGTTCCATATTACCCGTTCCTTTGAATTCTTCAAAAATCACTTCGTCCATTTTAGAACCTGTATCAATAAGAGCCGTTGCTATAATCGTTAAAGATCCGCCCCCTTCAATTTTTCTAGCCGCCCCGAAGAATCTTTTTGGTTTGTGAAGTGCATTGGCATCCACACCACCCGATAATACTTTTCCGGATGCCGGCGTTACTGTATTGTAAGCTCTTGCTAATCTGGTAATTGAATCTAAAAGAATCACTACATCATGACCGCATTCTACCATTCTTTGAGCTTTCGCTAAAACAAGGTTTGCTACTTTTACGTGCTTATCTGCCGCTTCATCAAATGTAGATGCAATAACTTCCGCATTTACACTTCTTTCCATATCGGTAACCTCTTCCGGACGTTCGTCTATCAAAAGTACCATCATGTAAACTTCAGGATGATTGGCTGCGATAGAATTCGCAATATCCTTCAACAACATTGTTTTACCCGTTTTGGGCTGGGCAACAATCATTGCTCTTTGTCCTTTTCCAATTGGCGCAATCAAATCCACAATTCTTGTAGCCATTGTAGATCCTTTTCCTGCCAAGTTGAATTTTTCTTCAGGGAAAAGTGGAGTTAAATATTCAAAAGCCACACGATCTTTAATGAAAGCAAGATCACGGCCATTTACTTCTGTTGGTTTTAATAAAGAGAAATATTTTTCACCTTCTTTAGGAAGTCTTACAATTCCTCTTACTGTATCTCCGGTTTTCAGACCAAAATTTCTGATCTGCGCCGTAGAAACATACACATCATCTGGCGAAGAGATGTAGCTGAAATCTGAGGAACGTAAAAATCCGTAGTTATCCGGTAAAATTTCCAATACCCCTTCAATGCTTACCATTCCGTCGAAACTGAACTCTTTTTTCTGTTCGTGATGTTCCTCCGTTCTCTCAGAATGTTGCTGCTGTTGCTGTCTATTCTGATTTTGATTTTGATTTTGATTCGGACTCTGGTTCTGATTTCTATTTTGATTTCCGTTGTTATGCGGATTGTTGTGTTGTCCTTTTTGAGGTCTTGCCTGATTTCTTTGTTGAGGGTTATTAGGCTTTTCTTCTGCGGGAGCAGCTTCTTCGGAATCTGTGTTTTTTGGAGATTCTGTTTTCTCCTGAGGAGCTTCTGTATTACCTGCATTCGTAGGAGGCGAAACTCTTTTTCTTTTTTGCTTAGGCTGTACTGCTGCAGTTTGCGCTTCCGAAGTAGCTGTAGATTCAGCTTGTACTTCTTCCGCTTTTGGCTCTTCAGAAACAACTTCTTTTACTTCTGCCTCAGGTTGTTCCTCAACCTTTGGTTTGGTTTCTGCCGGAGCTTTTGTTTCTGCTTTCGGTTTAGCTGCCGTTTTCTTCGGAGCAGCTTTTTTAGCAGGAGCCTTCGCAGGTTTTTCCGCTACTATTTCCTCAGTATTCGTACTGGTTTCTGTGGTGTTGAAATAATCTTTTGCCACTTTGGGATTTGAGGCCTGAAAGTCAAGAATTGCAAAGATTTTGTCATTTTCATTGCTGTTCCTTGCAACTTTAACGCCCAAATCTTTTAAGATTTTAGTCAACTCCGTTACGGATTTTGACCTTAACGTTTCAATGTTAAACATATTTAATGTAAAAAATGTAATTAATTGTGAATAAGAAAAGTAAGTCCGGTGACTGTTGTTTTCAAGTGCATTCGTATAATGCAAATCTACACTTATTTTTGAATTGTGCAAAATTTATATTACTTTTGCCAAGTATTTAATATTCAATGCTACAAAGAATACAGACTATATGGACTTTTTTAGCAGTTTTGGCTGCGGTGTTCCTGTTCGTGACAGGGCAAGATGTTATCATTTCCGATAGCATTCCTGTGTTAAATATAGGTTGTGTGGTACTTGTTTTGGTTGGATTGCTGAGTGTTTTCAGCTTCAACAACAGAAAAAGACAAATTTTGCTGAACAATATCAGCATTATTATAAACGCTTTGTTGATTGGTGTATTGATTTACTGGTTACTAAAATTATCCGGAGGAGTGCAAATTCCTGAGAAGGGTATTGAGCCAATTTTCCCATTGATCGCGATTATTTGTTTGTTTATCGCAAACATCTACATCAAGAAAGATGAGAGGCTCGTAAAATCTGTAGACAGACTTCGATAACCTTACAACGATTTTTTGAGTGAGAACAGCTTCTTTTAGGAGCTGTTTTTTTTATTTTTTTAGCTTGAAAAGCTTTGTCAAAGTTTAAAACTTTGACAAAGCTCTGACGTTAAAATCTCAGAAAGATGCAAAAAGTAGAAATTAAGCTGCAACATTTCTATTTTAACTGCGACATATTATTTATTAAATTTGATCTAAAATGAAAAAACTTACTTACCTCACCTTTTCACTTTTCTCGATATTCACTTTTGCTCAGGAAGTTTCAAAAGAAAGAGTTCAAACCGTACTTTCAACACTTGCTTCAGATGAAATGAAAGGCCGCGAAATAGGAACTCAGGAAAATGAAAATGCCGCCAATTATATTGCTAAACTTTTCAAGGAAAATAATTTAGACTATTGTACCGGAAATTCCTATTTAGTTCCATTCAATTATAAAGGAAAAACGGCGTACAACGTTTGTGGAGTTAAAAAAGGAAAAACGGATAAATATCTAGGCTTTTCAGGGCATTTCGATCATATTGGTGTTAGCAAAAAAGAAGGAACCGACACTATTTACAACGGCGCAGATGACGATGCCAGCGGAATTACAACTTTTGTAGGCATTGCAGATTATTTCAAAAATAAAAAGCCTGATTTCTCAATGGTTTTTATGGCATTTAATGGTGAAGAGAAAGGCATGCTAGGTTCAAAAGCCATTTCTACAGATAAAAATTTAGATAAAATTTACAATAACATGACTGCTCTTTTCAATTTTGAAATGGTAGCCACAGAATCTGAGTTTGGTAAAAATGCAGTTTTCATGACGGGAGATGAATTTTCAGATCTTGCAGAGCTCTTCAATAAAAATGCGGTAAACGGATTAAAAATATATCCAGATCCGTATGCTAAAGAGCAATTATTTTACAGATCAGATAATGTAAGTTTCGTGAAAAAGAAGATCATTGCCCATTCTATTTCTACTGCAGATATGAGCAAAATAACCCATTATCACCAACTTAACGATGATGTAAATGTGGTGGATTTTGATAACCTTACAACTCTTATCAACAATTTCGCAAAGACTTTTGAAAAGCTTAATACAAAGAACTTTGCTCCAAAATATAATGATACAGTAAAGTTTTAATAAAATTTCAATGACAACCTAAGACCTTCACCTGCGAAGGTCTTTTATTTTATTCATAAGATAAATAATACAATTCCCCTCCTATTTTGATCTAAAACTGTAACAAAAGCAAAAGAATATTCACCTATTATATAAAGTAAAACGTTACACAAAACGTCTTATCATTTAAATTACGTAATTTTGCTATCCAATTTTTTCATTGAATGAATCAATATATAAAAATATTAAAGTTCGCGAGGCCCCATCAAAAATACATTTACGGAAGTTTATTCTTCAACATCATGTATTCTGTATTTCAAATTGCGTCTTTGGGAACTATTCTTCCGGTTTTGGGAATGCTTTTCGGAACCATTGAAGCTAAAAAATACAAAACGGCTCCGGTTTATTCAGGAGAGATTCTGGATTTCTTTTCTTATGCAAAAGAGTATGCCAACTATTATGTTCAAAGCATGGTTACGCAATATGGTGCATTGAATGTTTTGGCTTGGCTTTGTATCATCACTGCTTTTATGTTCTTATTAAGAAACCTTTTCAGATATTTGGGATCTTTTTTACTCATCAATTATCGTGTAGGTGTTACCAAAGACCTTCGTGGAGCGATGTACAGAAAAATTCTTTCTCTACCCGTTTCATTTTTTACAGAAAGCCGAAAAGGAGATCTAATGTCTCGTATGTCAAATGATGTAGGTGAAGTGGAAGGAAATATTTTAGGAAGTTTGGTTGAATTAATCAATGCTCCTTTTATGTTGATCAGTACTTTGGTCACTTTATTTTTCCTGAGTACGGAAATGACACTTTTCTCACTTTTAGTTTTACCTGTAATGGGAACCATGATCGCTTTGATTGGAAAAAGTCTGAAAAAAGATTCTCACGAAGCGCAAAACGAGATGGGAAATATTTTTTCTATTGTGGATGAAACTTTAAAATCGACAAAAGTTATTAAGATTTTCAGTGCCGAAAAAATAATGGACAACCGTTTTATGAAGTCGATGCAAAAATGGATCGACAGTTCCATCAGATTAGGCAGAAAAAAGGAATTAGCCTCTCCCATGAGCGAATTTTTGGGTTCGGTTACCTTCTTAATTATTGCTTGGTACGGAGGAAAGCAAATCATTGTAGAACAGAGCATTTCGCCAGCCGACTTCCTTGTTTTCTTAGGAATTTTCTTCCAAATTTTACCACCAGTAAAAAGTTTATCCCAATCAATTTCCAATGTTCAAAAAGGAGAAGCTTCGCTGGAAAGAGTATTGGATATTTTGGATGCTGATGTGAAAATTGATGAAGTTGCCAATCCGGTTTCTATTTCAACACTAGATCATTCCATTGAATTTAATAATATTGGTTTTTACTATGATAAAGACCACACAATTCTTAAAAACTTTAGCTTAAGCATTCCGAAAGGTAAAACAGTGGCTCTTGTAGGGCAAAGTGGTAGTGGTAAAACAACCATTGCTAACCTTTTAGCAAGATTTTATGATGTTTCCGAAGGAGAAATTCTTATCGATAAAACCAACATCAAAAATTTAAAACTACAGGAATATCGCCAGTTATTAGGAATGGTTACTCAGGAATCGGTATTATTCAATGATACGGTTTACAATAATATTTTGATGGGTAAACCAAATGCTACGAGAGAAGAAGTAATTGCCGCGGCAAAAATTGCTAATGCCGATGCATTCATCACGGCGCTTCCTCAAGGTTATGATTCGAATATCGGGGATGATGGAGGAAAACTTTCCGGAGGTCAGAAACAAAGGGTTTCTATCGCAAGAGCGGTATTGAAAAACCCACCAATCATGATTTTGGATGAAGCAACCTCTGCTTTAGACACAGAATCTGAAAGATTCGTTCAGGATGCGTTGGAAAAAATGATGGAAAACAGAACTTCCCTAGTGATTGCTCACCGTCTTTCAACCATTCAAAAAGCCGATTGGATTGTAGTCATGGAAAAAGGAGATATCGTAGAACAGGGAACTCATCAGGAACTAATCGCCAAAAAAGGAACGTATCAGAAATTGGTTGAGCTTCAAAATTTTGATTAAAACGGTCGGAAGTTAGGAGAGGGAAGCTGGGAGTTTACTAGCATCATGCTTATTTTCAAACCAAATAAAACAAACAAAATGAACCCCATACAAGAGTATTTCTACAGAATCGAAGAGCCTGATAGAAGTACTCTTCTTTTTTTACGCAAAAAGATCCTGGAATCTGATACGGAACATATTACCGAAACTTTGAGCTTCGGTCTCCCGTTTTTTAAGTATAAAAAGAAAATGCTTTGCTATCTCTATTACAGCAAAAAGCACAAACAGCATTATATTAGTTTTTATCACGGCGATCGGCTGGATCATCCTTTACTGCTTCAGGAAGGCAGAAAGAAGTTTAAAATCCTTTTAATTGATATGGAAGAGGATTTGCCAATAGAATTGGTTTTAGACCTTATAAAAGAGGTTAAAACGTTTATTAAATAATCAACTTCATCATTTCTTGGGTGATTACAAACAATCTTGTTTTGCTTCACAGAAGTACTCCGAAGATCTCCCGCAACTTGTTTGAAACAAAATACGAACTCCGGAGATGACAAACAACCTTGTTTTTAACATTTGGAGAAAGTATTTTATTACAAACGTGGTTGTTTTAAATGATCGGAGAACTTATTTTGTTACAACCATTCTTATCTTAATTGACTTTCTTTTTAATTAAATTAAAATATACTTTAAACAAAGGCTTTATTCAACAAAATCATTAATTAACCTTTTGTATCAATTATAACTGCATAAAAAAAGAGCAAACTTAGTTTACTCTTTTCCTGAAATATTTAAAATATTTTTAATTCTCTTTTAATTTCGCGATCACATCCAGACCACCTTTGGTAATGTCTCCGATCTTACAGATAATTTCTGTGTCTAAAGGCAAAAATACGTCCATTCTCGAACCGAATTTAATAAAACCGAACTCGTGTCCCGCTTTTGCTTTATCACCTTCATTACAATAGAAAACAATTCTTCTCGCCACGTATCCTGCAATCTGTCTGAAAACCACTTTATGATTGGTTAAACTCTGAACAGCAACCGTTGTTCTTTCGTTTTCAGTAGACGATTTTTCGTGCCAAGCAACCAAATATTTTCCTGGGTGATACTTTTTGTAAATTACCTCTCCGGAAACGGGATATCTACAAATATGCACGTTTAATGGCGACATAAAGATAGAAACCTGAATGGCTTTTCTTTTGATGAATTCATCTTCGTCTACCTCTTTTATCATCACCACTTTTCCGTCTACAGGGGCGATCACGTTTTCTCTGTGCTCCAGAATATCACGATTCGGAACTCGGAAGAACCAAAATACCAAACTGTAAACCACCAACAATGGCATGATGATCAGCAAAGACCACATTTTAAGGAAATAAATAGCTAAAGCACCCAATATTACAAAAAGGATGGTGGCTACGGTAATCGTACCTTTCGATTCTTTATGCAGTTTCATTAAATAAATTTTTCTAAAATAAAGTACAAATATACGACAGGCGCGCAGATTAAAAAACTATCCAGCCTATCTAATACTCCGCCATGCCCAGGAATGATGTTTCCGCTGTCTTTTACGGCGAAATTTCTTTTCAGTTGGCTTTCCACCAAATCTCCTAATGGTGCAAAAGCTGCTACCAAGAAACCAACAACCATCCAGTTTCCACGAAGATCCTGCTGATATTTTTCAATGAAATAAGATAATATTAAAGTTAACACCACTCCACCGATATATCCTTCCCAGGTTTTTTTAGGTGAAATTTTCGGAGCCATTTTATGCTTTCCAAAAAACTTTCCTACCAAATAAGCAAAGGTATCGCTGCTCCAGATCAATATAAAGAGGAACAGCACTTCTAAGGTGAAAGTATCTTCATATGTAGAATACTTCGGCAATCCCAATGCAAAACTGAAAGGAAGTGCCACATAAATAACAGTGAATATCAATTTCCCGCTATCGATGTATAATTCGTTTGGATATTTAAATAAAGTAACGGCCGCAATTAAAATTAAAAGCAAAGCCAGAATTTCACTCAGTCTAAAATCAAAGAAAAAATCGTGATGGAAATATCTTTTCGAAAAAATGTAAAATATAAAGCCGATCAACGGGAAAACAACCCATTTTTCGTAGCCGTTTCCGAATTTCATAATCTTTACACACTCCCAAGAACCGACAG
>DKLU01000262.1:0-878 GCA_002455915.1 Chryseobacterium sp. UBA6632 | reverse complement strand
TAAACCATAAAACAAATATTGCTGTTTAACAAGATCCGGAGAAATACTGTTGATGAGTTGTGCGCCTAACGGAGTCGTACAAAGAATGATAACTGCAACGTAAATAAGTCCGGAAAGGGTTCTTTGAATAAGGTTTTTGTCCAAAATTTAAAATTTAGAAAGTTGATGCTTAATCTTCAAGCAACAATAAAAATAGTTTTGTATTACCTGTGGATACGGTATCCATCTTCGACTGGCTTCCGCTGATGGAAGTAAGGTTCTTAATATTCCCGTTTCGTTTTATTTTGCTCATGGCATCATTCAGATTGCTCACAATTTGCGAAACATTGGCGATAATGATAATTTTTTCTGGCAGTCTTGAAGAATGATAATGCAGAATATTATTATGCGAAAGCATGATTCTACCATCATAAGCGATAAGATATTCACACGAGATGAACGCTGCATCGTTTGACGACTGCAATTCTGAAGTGTAAGAAGTCTTCACAACATTCAAAAAGTTCTGAAGATCCTTATCCCAACAGAAGAGATTTCTCATTCCTTCTATTTTGATGATCTGGTTTAAAGTCTGTAGAGCTTCCGCTTCATCCGCACAATAATTAAAAAATCCCCCCGAATGCGTAAATAATTGCGCAAACTTATAGTCGAGATCCGCATTTTTCAGCGAGTCCCCTAGCTTTTCCAGGCTCTGTTTATCCTCTTCCTCAGGCTGGTTTGTCAGTTTGCTTACAATCCTCTTGAATAAATTCAACTTAATTTATTTTTAGTCAACTTTATACAAAAATAAAGAATTAATTACAATACAGTCGAAAAATCTCCCTTTAAATATGAAAAAACCTGACAATTTAGCTATTGTCAGGTTTTATATGGTTTGATTT
>DKLU01000397.1 GCA_002455915.1 Chryseobacterium sp. UBA6632 | reverse complement strand
CGAGTAGCGAAAGCCGGAAAAAGCTACTAAAAAAGCTACTTTACATAAGATACACTGTCCGCTTTTTTATTTCGATAAAAAGTTTTGATGTATAAAAGTTTGCCTTCTTTACTGAAATATTTCCAGTCACCGAAGTAATACCAATGGCGTTCGTTTGCTGAAATGTCCAACTTCGTTTGTCCACTTTCCATAAGCCTTCCGTCGGGAAAATATCTTTTGATCTTTGTAATGTCTTTTCTTACTTTATTTTTTTCGTAAAGCTGACTTCCGAAATATATCTTCCACTTTCCTACTTTTTCGCCTTTATTATATTTTCCAATGGCGGTAAGTTTTCCATCGTCAGCTGAATACTCTTCCCTCCATTTCCCATGTCTTTTCTTGTGTTTATCATCGGTTAGAATATATTGATTCATTTTAGTTTTACATGAAATCACTAAAATTAAGGACAAAAAGAGAATTATTTTATTCATAAAAAAACAGGATTTCTGTAAATATAAGAAATCCTGTTTTTAATTCTACAATTGTAGAGCTATTTTATTTTTAAGAAATCACATTCAGTTCTTTTCCTACTTTTTCAAAAGCAGCAATCGCTTTATCCAAATGCGCTCTGGTATGCGCTGCAGAAAGCTGAACCCTGATTCTCGCTTTTCCTTTTGGTACCACAGGATAAAAGAATCCGATCACATAAATTCCTTCATCCATCAGTTTTTCTGCCATTTTTTGAGCCAAAGGTGCATCGTACAACATTACCGGAACAATAGCTGCATCTCCATCTGGAATATCAAAACCTTTAGCTTTCATTTCCGTTCTGAAGTATTCTGCATTTTCCATTACCTGATCGCGAAGTGAAGTATCATCAGAAATCATATCCAACACTTTCAAAGCCGCACCTACAATTCCCGGAGCTAATGAATTGGAGAATAAATATGGTCTTGAACGCTGTCTCAACATATCGATGATTTCTTTTTTACCGGAAGTAAATCCGCCCAAAGCACCACCTAAAGCCTTTCCTAGCGTAGATGTAATGATATCTACTCTACCCATTACTTCGTTGGCTTCGTGAGTTCCACGACCTGTTTTCCCGATGAAACCTGTCGCGTGAGAATCGTCAACCATCACCAAAGCATCGTATTTATCTGCCAAGTCGCAAACGCCTTTTAAATCAGCAACAATTCCGTCCATTGAGAAAACTCCGTCTGTAACGATGATCTTAAAACGGTGATTTTTTTCAGAAGCCGCAATTAACTGAGCTTCCAAATCTTCCATATTATTGTTTTTATAACGGTATCTCGCTGCTTTACAAAGACGCACTCCATCGATGATTGAAGCATGATTCAACTCATCAGAAATAATGGCATCTTCATCAGTAAATAAAGGTTCAAAAACACCTCCGTTTGCATCAAAACAAGCAGCATAAAGAATGGTATCTTCAAGACCTAAAAAGTCAGCAATTTTTTGCTCAAGTTGCTTATGAATATCCTGAGTTCCGCAAATAAAACGAACAGAAGACATTCCGTAACCGTGAGATTCAATCATATCCTGAGAAGCTTTCATGACTTCCGGATGGTTTGATAATCCCAGATAATTGTTGGCACAAAAGTTCAACAGCTTCTTTCCATTGGCTTCTATTTCTGCGCTTTGCTGAGAAGTGATGATTCTTTCTCTTTTGTAAAGTCCGTCGTTATCAATATTTTGAAGTTCGTTCTGTAAATTTTCAAGATACTTTTTAGAGATCATTGTAAGTAATTTTTTAGATGTGCTAATTTAATAAAATCGCGCAAACTAAACACGATTATGATTTTTATTGCGAAAACAGTTGTGTGCGATCTGATATTTTGAACACAAAGAGCACAGAGTTTTCTTTTACTGATTGTTTTTTAAGTTTCACGAAGCCATTACACTTATATAAGATAGCAGAGATTTAAAAAGAAAATTGACATTAGTTATCATGTTTTTTTATTATCAACGGAAAAATGACAATAAAAAGCTAGCATCCAGCAACTAAAAAACAAAAACCTCAAACTTTAAATTTTAAACCTTTTTAATAAATCAAAGAAAAAATACAAATAGTCTATAATTTTAGTAGACTAATTATTATATTTGTTCTTTTAAATTCAGGAAAATGAGATTATCACCAGTACAAAAACTTAAAAATATTTCAACCCAAGACTTTCTTAACCTCTACATGAAACCTGCCAAACCGGTTATTATGAAAGATTTTGTTGATCCGGAAAGTCCGGCCTTTACAAAATGGAATTATGATTACTTTAAAGAAATTGCAGGCGACAATAAAGTGAATATTTACGGAAGCGAAATTGAATCTTTAGATCGTGTGGCGAGTAAACCTATCGGACAAAGCACATTTGCAGAATATCTGGATCTGATTACCTCCTCTCCCACAGAACGTAGACTTTTTTTATTTAATTTATTAAGCGTAAAACCGGAATTAAAAAACGATTTACATTATAATGATGTCACTAAAGGAAAAATTTTAAAATGGCTGCCTTTTATGTTTTTCGGAGGTGAAGGTTCTATCACAAGAAATCATGTGGATATTGATATGTCGCATGTTTTTATTACACAATTTCAGGGAATCAAAAGAATATGTCTTTTTCCTTGGGAACAATCGGATCTGCTGTATAAACTGCCTTATAATTTTCACAGTATTACCAATATTAAAGAGCCTGATTATAATGAATTTCCTGGTCTAAAGTATTTAAACGGCTACGAAGCTGTTATAAAACCTGGTGAAACGCTTTATATTCCATCGGGTTGGTGGCATTATATTCAATATGAAACTGAAGGATATTCTGTTTCTATCAGAGCTTTGCCATCAAGTTTTATCGAAAAATGGCGAGGTTTCAGAAATTTAGTTCTCATCAGACATTTCGATAATGCGATGAGAAATATTTTTAAAGATCAATGGTTCAATTTTAAAGTAAGAAAAGCCACGCGAAAGGCAAATAGAGCCATCAAAAGACAGAAAAGTTTTCAAATATAAATCACAATATTAACCCATAAAACTACTTGCTATGGAATTATTATATGCTATGCTTTCATCAGAAAGATCTTTATTATCGTTTTATCCTATTCTATAACTTTTAAAAGACTCGGCTCAATCTAAAGATTGAGCCGAGCTCATTTATTTTTTCAAGAATTTAATATTCTTATCATTAATTTTAAAAACATACGTTCCGGGAATTAATTTCTGAATATCAATTGATTTTCCGGGTTGATATTTTCCTTTTTCAACCAATTTTCCGTCAACAAAATAAATTGTGTATTCTGTTGATCTGATGATTCCTTTTACAAACAATTCGTTCTTCGCAGGATTTGGATATAATGCAAAATTTTCAACATTAACATCATCTGTTCCTAACGTTGTATCTTTTGTTACCGTAGAATTTCTTTCCAACATTTGATATTCATAATTAAACTGAACGCTTGCCACAGGAAATGAAACGGCTTCGGTAAAATATTGATTATTGCTCGTATTATTTAATGTAAGATAAGCCACCTGACCGCCGGTTCCGTTTACTTTTATCGGCAAAGGCATTTCAAAAAAGCTTACCGTCGGGCTGCTTTGTGTCTGTGAAACTTTAAAAGTCAAAGCTTGGTTTGTGCCAGATTGTGACCATCGAATGTCATAGGTAGGATAACCTTCACCATATACCCAATCATTAAAAAATTCTGTAAAATCTTTACCTGTGGACTGAAGCATGGAAGCCTGTAAATCTGAAGTTCTTGCATAATTATACGCTAAATTAGGTCTCGAATGGTAATCTTTTACAGCCTGGTAAAATACATCATCTCCTAAAATCCATTTCATCATTCTTAAAATATAAGCTCCTTTTGCATACGAAAGTCTTCCACTGAAAATATAGGATTGATTTCCAACGTTGGCATCCGAAACATACGTACTTCCTGTTGGAACCTGTGTAATATAATCTTTTTGATTAGCTAAATATGCCATAAACTCAGTATGGGTCATCAAGAGTTTTTCCTGAGCAAGGTGTTCTCCAAAAGTAGCAAAGCCTTCATTTAGCCAAATGTCATTCCACGCACCACAAGTCACTTTATCGCCAAACCATTGGTGCGCAAGTTCATGTGCAATTACATATCTACCCCAGCCACTCATTGAAGACATCGTTTGGTGCTCCATACAAACTCCGTTATAATGAAATTCCATGTGACCATATTTTTCATTTCTGAAAGGATAGGGTCCAAAATAGGTTTCAAAAACATTCATAATATCTTTTGTCCAGTTGATATCAGCCATAATTGATGCATTACTTGCCGTTGTCGGATAAAGATAATTCACAAAAGGAAAAGGCGGATTTCCCATCGTGTCATTCAGCTTAACAAAATTCGTAATCGATAAGGCCACCAAATATGCGGTAATTGGATATTGCGTTCTCCAAAAAGTTAGTTTTTTATTATTGGGAAGAGAAGTTTCAGACATCAGTTTTCCGTTCGCTGCTACGCTGTACTGATTGGGCGTGGTAATTTTAAAATCAAACCTGTCGATCTTATCATTCATGCTTTGTTTTGTCGGAAACCAATCCTGCGCGCCAAATGGCTCATTTAAAGTGGCTAAAATTAAATTCCCGTTTTGAGAACCTGTAGAAAACGCATTGTTATTCGTCGCCGGAGCTCCTGAATAATGTATCGTTAAGGAATCTAAGGTATTCGCTGGAATAGAAGCCGGAAAATCTATTTTAATTTCCTTAGTAGCCAATTGCTGGAAAGGGAGATTGTTTCCGTGATACTGAACCTGAGAAACCGTTAAAACATTCGTTAAATCAAAATAAAT
>DKLU01000493.1:739-2749 GCA_002455915.1 Chryseobacterium sp. UBA6632 | reverse complement strand
GAATTGAAAGATATTATTTCCGAGCTTGAAAACGAGTCTGAAAAAATAGAAATTAATCCGGCGAATCTTTTGATTTTAACGGAACTTAATAATAAGCTCAACAGTTTGTTTATTAAACATAATGTTGCTGATATTAATGAATTGAGAGATCTCAGAGATCAATTATCAGGTGAACAGAAAGGTGCTTCTGAGCTGGAAGAATATATTATTGAAATTGAGGAAAATATTGCTAAAAAAGAAAAGTCATTACAGATTTTAGCTGATAAACTGGCGCAAAACAGAAAAAAAAGTGTCCCTGTTTTCATTTCGAAAGCCGAAAAATTATTGAAGCAGTTAGGTCTTGAAAAAGCAAAAGTAGATATTGAATTACAGCATTCTGAAGAATTCAATTCTTTTGGAAAAGAAAATATTCAGTTGTTATTTCAGGCCAATTCAGGTTTTCCTTTAAGACCGATTCAAACGGCCATTTCAGGAGGTGAAAGATCCAGAGTCATGTTGGCAGTGAAGAAAATTATTGCTGAAAGTGACGATCTTCCAACTTTAATTTTGGATGAAATTGATACCGGTGTTTCAGGGAAAGTTGCCGAAGAAATCGGAAATCTGATGCGCGAAATGTCTAAAGATATGCAGCTGATCGTTATTTCTCACTTGGCGCAGGTTGCCGCAAAAGGAAATAATAACTATAAGGTTGTAAAACAGGATATTGCCGGAAAAACGCAGTCCAATATTGTTCCTTTAAGCGATGCAGAAAAGCTGAACGAAATTGCACAATTGCTTTCAGGAAGCAAAATCACCGAAGCAGCTTTGGCACAAGCGAAAGAGCTCATCGGATAAAATAAAAATTTATATTAAAATATAGAAAGACTTCTGATTAGAGGTCTTTTTTTGTTTAAAGACTACATTTTTCATTAGAAAACTGTAACATATTTCACAAAATCATAACTAATGATTAAAACTGAACTATGTTTGTAAAATTCTTACGTTTAGAGATCAAAAGTTTTTTTCGCGGTTCGTCGTTGGGGATGAATCTTGCCATGAAGATTTTCAGATTACTGGGAATTCTTTATTTTATGGCATGTCTTGTGGGTGGGGCATTTGGTGCGTACTACTATATCCACAAAGAACTGAACTTAGATCCTTTGAAGATCGTTTCCCGATTTTTAATTATTGTCTGGCTGGCGGATCTTATTTTTAAATACATGATGCAGCAATTGCCGACGCAGAATATCAAGCCGTTTCTGACGATGAATATTTCTAAGAAAACGTTGGTAAATTATATGTTGATCAAAACTTTTTTATCTCCTTTCAGCTGGCTGAATTCGCTTTTCTTTATCACTTTTTCAGTCATTGCTTTGTGGAATGGTTTCAGCTTTTTAGGAATATTGACTTGGTTTTTAGGTATTTCTTTACTCTTTTACCTGAATAATTTTATCAATATTCTTCTGAATGAGAAAGAAAATATTGCCATCGGAATTGGAATTCTGATCGCGGGAATTGCTGCGTTAGGATATTACAATATCGTTCCGGTACTTTCTTACGCCGAAACTTTCTTTTATAATTTCTATGAAAGACCGTATTTCGTAGTCATCGCAATCAGCTTATTTTCTGGTTTATGGAAAATTTCATTTAATTCTATTTTTAAAGATTTTTATCTTGATCAAGGTTTAGAAGTCAAAAAAGAAGTCGGTAAAACGGAAAATATCGCTTTTCTTAATAAGTACGGCGTTATCGGGACGTTTATCAACAACGATATTAAAATGCTGAGACGAAATAAAGTAACCAAAGGTATTTTAATCGGAAGTTTCTTTTTCTTGTTCTACGGAATGCTGATGTTTTCTTCCTCGGTTTATAAAACGCCGGCGATGATGATGTTTATGGGGCTTTTTGTAACGGGAGGCTTTCAGTTTTTATTTGGGCAAAGAGTTCCTGCGTTTGACAGTTCCTATTATCCTTTAATGATGACTTTGAATGTTCCTTATAAAGAATACATCAAGGCAAAATGGTGGCTGA
>DKLU01000493.1:0-567 GCA_002455915.1 Chryseobacterium sp. UBA6632 | reverse complement strand
AAGGCAAAATGGTGGCTGATGAATATTGTAACGGCGGTTTCCATTGTGTTGGCGCTGTGCTATGCTTATTTCGGATGGGAAATTTATTTAACATTTCTTGCTGCCGGAATTTATAATATCGGAGTTAATTCACAATTTACCTTATGGTCGGGTGCTTACAATAAAATGCAGATCGATCTTAATTCTAAAGAAAAAAGATTCGGACAAAAAAATAGTTTCAATTTAAAATCTTTACTTCTGCTCATTCCTAAAATGCTTTTACCGATGGCGGTTTTCGCCGGTGCAAAATATTTCTTCGGAATCACAGCCGGCGTTATAAGTATTGCAATTATTGGTTTGATAGGGTTTTTATTGAGAGAGAAAATTTTCGACATTATTGTAAAACACTATAAAGTAGAAAAATACAGTACCATAGACGCATTTAAAAATAAAGCTTAATATCATGATCACAATACAAAATTTATCTAAAACATACGGAAATGCTACCGTTTTAAATATAGAAAACCTTGAAATTCCTAAAGGAGAAACTTTCGGACTGGTGGGAAATAACGGAGCCGGAAAAACAAC
>DKLU01000370.1:2361-5916 GCA_002455915.1 Chryseobacterium sp. UBA6632 | reverse complement strand
CGACGTCTTCCGATCTTCCTGAGGGGTATTTATCAAATAACTTGCCAAAAGTTAAATAAAACCAAAATTTAGCTTAATGAAATCTTAAAGTGTTGGTTATTAAAAAGAAAAAAGTCAGACCTAAGCCTGACTTTCTATTGAATATATTAAATTTGTTATATGAAGAAACTTTCGATTATTTAAATTTGAAAGCTAAACCAACTTGGAAAACGTTGTTTCTCACAGCATCACCAGAGTTGTTTTTAAAGATATCTGTTACCCCAGCGGTATATCTTGCTGTAAGCCCCAAATTATCTGTGAAATAATATCCTGCACCAATACCGATACCGAAGTTAAAGGTTTGGAAATCATCTTTATTCAAAGTAGATGTTGAGGTAGCATCTGTATTTCCGTTGGTAGAAGTTTTTAATTTATCTTTAGCACTTACCAAGAAACCAAATTCCGGACCTGCTTCTAAATAAAGGTTTGGAATAACGTTATACTGGAACATCACCGGTACAGCTACATACCCTAAGTTAGTAGAATAGTCTGATCTGTATTCATTTCCTAAGAAATTAGTTTTTCTAGTAGATTTTGATCCGAGATCATTGTATAAAACCTCGGGCTGAATACTGAAATTAGTTGCTACCGGAATGTTTGCAAACACACCTGCGTTGAAACCAATTTTAGATTTTGAATCATCTAAATCGGCACCTTGGCTTAATGAAGAAACGTTCATCCCACCTTTAATACCGAATGTTACCGGGTTAGTAGATGTTGTTGGAGTTTGCTGAGCGAATGCCAATGAACTTGCAGTTACTGCTAATCCTAAAATTAACTTTTTCATAACTTTAATTTTTTAATATTTTACTATTTCTAATTTTAAATTTTACTACTGTCTCCGTTTTACCGTGAGACGCAGAGTATCTTTCAAATTGCTTGCCAAAAAATATTTTTATGATTAAAATCAATAAAAAAACCGTTCGATGAAGAACGGTTTTTAATTTTATTTAATTGAAATTCAAATAATTAAACTTAATTAAATGTTTGTTTAAATATTTTTTGAAGGATTAATTATTGTTTGAATTTCAAATTTAATTTCAACAAAAAAGTAAAAAATTACAATTCAGGCTGAATTAATTTTCTATAAAAGTCTAAAGATTGATGAATATTTTTCTGACTACATTGATGATCGAAGTTGCAAGAACCAATTCCTGTAAGCAAAGAGAAATTAATTTTACTGTCTGCATTCTTTTTATCATTCAATAATAAGCTGAAAATATCTTCATCTTTAAAATCGCTGATATCTAAATAAGGATAGTATCTCTGAATGTTTTCAATAATCGTTGTTGAATCTTCTTCAGAAATTAAACCTTCCAAATAAGACAAATGCGCTTCAGAAATCATTCCCATTGCCACAGCTTCTCCGTGAAGAATAGGATTTCCCTGGCTTAAACATAAACTTTCGATCGCATGACCAATCGTATGACCGAAATTTAATGTCTTTCTGATGTTTTTTTCATGAAAATCTGCTTCCACAACATTTTGTTTAATATCCATCGACGTTTGAATGTGAGGAATGATACCTTCAATATCTAATTTATGAATTTGAGTTAAACTTTCCCAATGTGCTTTATCAGCAATTAATCCGTGTTTCAGCATTTCTGCAAATCCGCTTCTTAATTCTTTAAAAGGAAGAGTTTCTAAAAATTTAGGATAAACAAAGATTTTTTCCGGAAAAGTGAAAGTTCCGACCATGTTTTTATAATGCATCAGATCGATCCCCGTTTTCCCGCCAATAGAAGCATCACACATCGATAAAAGGGTAGTGGGAATATTAATGAACTGAACTCCTCTTTTATAAGTAGAAGCCACAAAACCGCCCATATCAGTAATCACGCCGCCACCAAGATTGATAACCAATGCTTTTCTATCCGCCTGCATTTCTGTCAAAATTTCCCAAAGCTGGTTCGCTGTCTGAATATTTTTCATTTCTTCACCTGCTTCGATCTCCAGAATTTCAAATCCCAAATCAGTCTCCATATTTCCCAAAAGAGTAGGAAGACAATATTCATGTGTATTTTCATCAACTAAAATAAAGATTTTGCTGAAAGATTTTTCGTGAAGAAAGTCGTTTAATTGAGAAAAATTATCATCTACTATTGTTATCATTTTTGAATTTTATATCAAGTTAAAAATAAACTATTATGCAAAGTTATGATTCTTAATTTTTAACTCGTAACTAAATTACTATCTTTGCAAAAATATTTTAGCATGAGCAGAGACAATAATTCAGGAAGACCAAAGAAACCAAGAAGTTCAACAAGAAATAATTCTGATGACTCTCGTGCTTCAAGATCTGGAAATTCTTCTGGATCAAAACCTTTCAAAAAATCATTTCCAAAGGCTGGAGAGAGAAATTCTGATTCAAGAAAGACTGGTGGCACAAGTTACCAAGATAGAATGGATAAGAAATTTGGAAAAACTGAACAAACAGACTTTATTACCAATTCGAGTGAAGAGAGAAAAACTTTTGGAAAATCTGCACCGAAAAGAGGTGGAAGCAGACCTGCAAATACTTTCGACACCAGAGATAAGTATGAAAGAGGTAGCTTAAAATACGGAAGAAGACCGGGAAGTGGTGATGATAAAAATAAAGATGGTGCAAAATCTTTCGTACAAAAAAGAAGACTGAATAAAATAGAAAAGGATGTTCATAAAGATACCATCCGTCTTAATAAATTTATTGCCAACTCAGGAATTTGTAGCAGAAGAGAGGCCGATGAGTTGATTACTCAAGGTTTGGTAGAAGTAAACGGAAAAGTAGTAACTGAAATGGGCTATCAGGTTCAGAAAACGGATAAAGTGGTATTCGACGGACAAAGCATTACGCCGGAAAAGCCAGTTTATGTACTATTAAATAAGCCAAAAGGTTATATTTCTACCACAAAAGATGATAAAGCGAGAAAAACAGTAATGGATTTGGTAGCAAATGCTTCTCCTTACCGTGTTTTCCCTGTTGGAAGATTAGATCGTTCTACAACCGGTGTTATTTTGTTAACGAATGATGGTCACATGACGAAAAAATTAACGCACCCTTCTTTCGATGCGAAGAAAATTTATCATGTAACATTGGATAAGAAATTAACCCATGAAGATATGAAATTGATCGCTGAAGGAATTCGTTTGGATGAAGGTGTTGCAGAAGTAGATCAAATTTCTTTCATTGAAGGTAAGCCTAAAAATGAAGTTGGGATTGAGATCCATATTGGATGGAACCGTGTTATCAGAAGAATTTTCCAAAGATTAGGATACGAGGTAGAAGCGCTAGACAGAGTAATGTTCGCAGGATTAACAAAGAAAAACATCAAACGCGGACACTGGAGAATTCTTTCAGAACAGGAAGTAAATAATCTTAAAATGCTTTAATCAAGTTAATTTTAAGTTTAAAAAATAGAAAGACGTTGAATATTTTTCAACGTCTTTTTTGTTATTTTTGAGCATTACCCTAAAACAGTCACGCCCTTTTGGATCATTTCATAAATCGCATCTCTGCCATTATCCGGTTTTACATTT
>DKLU01000370.1:1891-2155 GCA_002455915.1 Chryseobacterium sp. UBA6632 | reverse complement strand
CGCGTTCCGTTGAAGTGTAGGCAGGTTACATACCCGTTAGCAACAGCATCTGTACAAGTGAATTTCACACAGTAATCCATTGCTAAACCTACAATTTCAACCAATTGAATTTCGTGATATTTTAAGAAATCATCCAAACCGGTTTTCATAAAATGGTTGTTATCCTGAAAACCGCTGTACGCATCAATTTCAGTATTTTTTCCCTTTTGAACAATATGCGTTACTTTATCTTTATTTAAATCTTTATGGAAATCTGCTCCAAAA
>DKLU01000370.1:1081-1609 GCA_002455915.1 Chryseobacterium sp. UBA6632 | reverse complement strand
GGATGCCAGTCTTGTGTAAGGATAATTTGATCATATTCATTTTCCTCCATCAGAAGGTTGATATAAGGAATCACTTCATTTGCTCCCGGAACGGCTAATGCGCCACCTTCACAAAAATCATTCTGTACATCTACTATTATTAATGCTTTTTTCATATTTAAAATCCTTGAATTTTTTTGATAAATTTACAAAAATCTACTGCTCAAAAAACTTTCCAATTTTTATTTATCGGACAAATCGGCATTTTATTAATGAAAATTAAAATAAGAAGTAAAAATAATTGCAACAGAAGTAGGTTTCAATCGGTAAAGAGCTGCCAATAGCTTACCTTTGCAGGAAATAAGTTTTTTTATGTCATTTGAATCTTTAGGATTATCACACAATATCATTCGATCAGTCAATAAATTAGGCTATTTGAAGCCATTTCCTATTCAGGAGCAGGCGGTTCCCGTTATTTTGCAGGGCAAAGACCTGATGGGAATTGCACAGACCGGTTCCGGAAAAACGGCTTGTTTCGTCATGCCTATT
>DKLU01000370.1:529-857 GCA_002455915.1 Chryseobacterium sp. UBA6632 | reverse complement strand
TTGTTTCGTCATGCCTATTTTAGAGAAATTGCAAAATGCTGAGGTTAAAAAAGACCGTAATGTAGAAGTTTTGATATTGGTTCCTACAAGAGAATTGGCGATTCAGATCGATGAGGTTTTCAGAGCTTTTACAGATAATTTAAAGCGTGAAATCCGTACCATGGCGGTCTATGGTGGAGTTTCCATCAATCCGCAGATGAAGGGAATGTTTGGTGTAGAAGTTATCATCGCAACGCCCGGTCGTTTGTTGGATTTGATAGAACATAAAGCGGTAAGTATCTCAAGAATAAAACATTTGGTGATTGATGAAGCAGATAAAATGTTTCAG
>DKLU01000370.1:0-337 GCA_002455915.1 Chryseobacterium sp. UBA6632 | reverse complement strand
TAGGTTTTGGTGAAGAAATGAATAAACTTTTTGCCATGATGCCTGTCGCTAAACAAACGACTTTATTTTCAGCAACTTTAAATGATAAAGTTTCAGAAATGAAGGAACGCTTATCAATCAACCCTGTAATGATTGAGATCAAAAAAGAAGAAGTGGAAATTGATAATATTGAACAACTGGCATATCACGTTTTTCCAGAAAACAAAGGTCCGTTTTTGAGATATTTAATTAAAGAAAAAAATATTGAAAAAGCTTTGATATTTGTTTCTTCTACAAGATCTGCCGATAATTTGGTTGAAAAATTAAAAAAGAATAAAATTAAGGCGGTTGCTATTCA
>DKLU01000335.1 GCA_002455915.1 Chryseobacterium sp. UBA6632 | reverse complement strand
CTGCCGGTTATGCACCATCTAATTATACGCCGGCACAATTGGTAAAAGACATCTTGATCAACGGAGGATCTACCTGTTCTGTACCGGATGTAAGTAATGTAACTGTAACGCCCAACCAGGCGGCTTCAGAAGCCAATCGTTTTTGGGGCTATTTTCATAAAGGAACTACAAACTTTCCTTTTACAGACGGTATTGTTTTAACAACAGGGCAAGCAGCACAAGCCGGAAATGTAGCTGCTAGTGCCAGTTATACCATCCCTGGAGCAGGTACAGATGATCCCGATTTATTGGTAGCAGTGCCTAATAACAGCACTACAGATCATTATAATGATAATGTAATGCTGGAATTTGATTTTGTACCCAACTCTAATCAGGTTAAATTTAATTATCTATTTGCTTCTGAAGAATATACAAGTAATTATCCTTGTCAATATTCAGATGCATTTGCTTTGTTAATCAGACCTGTTTCTGGAGGTCCTTATGTAAATTTAGCGGTGTTGCCAAATAATGCAGGACCTGTTGCAATGACAAATATCCGTCCTGCTATTACGGGGTCTGGAGGTTGTGCTGCGGTGAATGAGCAATACTTTGATGGATATAATTCGGCTAATATTGTGACAAATTATAATGGAAGAACAGTTCCTTTAACTGCGGTTGGAGATGTAACACCTGGTGTAGCTTATCATTTTAAAATGGTATTGTCCGACTATAGAGACTGGAGTTTTGATTCTGCTGTATTTATCGAAGGGGGTTCTTTTGATATCGGAATTAAAATCGTTGATGGCAACGGTGTTGTCTTGCCTAACGAGTTGAAAATGTGTGACAATACACCGCAAACTTTAATAGCTCAAGTATCTCCCCAGCCGGGAATGACTTTCCAATGGTTTAAGGGAGGAACTGCAATCAATGGAGCAACTGGCGCTACCTATGTGGCTACATCACCAGGCGATTATGAGGTGTCGGTAATGGTTCCGGGGAACAACTGCCCGGCATCTGCTATCATTACCATTTTAGGCGGAACTACGCCAACAGCTCAGAATGCCAACTTAAAATTGTGTTCTACACCTACCAATAGTACATTTAATTTAAATGATGCTAAACCTTTAATCAGTACTACTACCGGAGCAGTGTTCCGTTTTTATACAACACAAGGTGGAGCAACAGCGCAGGATAATACATTTATCCCGGATGCTAACCTTGCAGCTTATAACGGTACAGACGGACAGATTTTATACGTTCTGGTTTCCAACGGTGCTTTCTGTAGCAAAGTGGTGACTTTAACTTTAAATAAAGAAGATTTACCAATTGCGCAGCTTAATGCAGATAGATTAAGGCTTTGCGTGGGAGAATCCGTAACTTTAACGGCTTCTGGAGGAGTAACTTACCAATGGGGAGATACTTCTAACACAGGAGCGGTGAGAACATTAAGCCCGACTCAGACAACTACCTATACAGTATACGCTATCGGAGCTCAGGGATGTAAATCTACAACGCCGGCGACTTTAACAATTGATGTGGTTCCTGCTATTGTTTCTGATTTAAAAGGCGGAATGATCTGCCAAGGCGATCAAATTACATTAGACGCAGGTGCAGGCCCTAATTACAGTTATATCTGGAGTACAGGAGATACTTCTAAAACCATCACAGTGAGTACTCCGGGTACTTATAGCGTGACAATTACCAATGGAGTTTGTTCAAAAACATTTACAACACAGGTAATTCGTGCGATTATTCCTGAAATAATTAAGGTTGATTACAAAGAAAATGGTGTGATGACGATCACAGCGAGTAACCCAAGTAACGGACCGTTGGAATATTCTGTTGATAACGGAGTGACTTGGCAAAATTCTAATGTATTTTCAGGAGTTCCAAGAAATACGGTGATTGCTATCCGAGTAAGAGTGAAGAGCACAAGTTGTGTAGGATTCTTAGAATATTTCACCTTTGTGATGCAGAATGTGATTACGCCAAACGGAGATAATTTAAATGATATGATTGATTTCCGAGGAGTTAGTGAGTATAAAGATTTCAAAGGATTTGTTTTCGATCGTTACGGAAAAACAGTTTTCACGGCGAGCAAAATGACCCCTTACTGGGACGGATACTTCCAAGGCAAACGCCTTCCTACAGCTACTTATTGGTATCAGGTAACATTCCAGGATCCTGCAAGTAAGTTGTTGACAGTAAAAACAGGCTGGATTTTATTGAAAAATATAGAATAAGCTTTAAATAAAATTTTAAAAAGACTAGCAATATTGTTAGTCTTTTTTTGTTTCTATGGTAAAAGTAAAATTAATATTCAGTAATAAATAAAAATATATTAGTAATAATACAATTTGCTTTGAATTAAATTTTAATTAAAAAAAATAGTATTTTTGTTTAAAATAATATAAAATGTTAAATAGGAGGACAAGAAGTTTATTTTTGACTTTGTTGATGGCCTTTGTAAGTACTTTTACTTTCTCCCAAAACAGAAAAACGGGAAGTACTCATAAAGCTACGTCATCTACAATGAAGGCAGGATCTTTTATAGACGTTAATACCACAAACTATCCCGAATCCAGTTACAGTATTACTCAGCTGGTAAAAGATGTTTTGATTTCCGGAGGTTCTACATGTGCCACAGCAAATGTAACTAATGTTGTTGTTTCTCCTAATTTGTCCGTTAGCGACCAAGGTAGAAGTTGGGGTTTTTTTAATAAAGGAACTACGGCTTTCCCTTTTGATCGAGGAATTATTCTTACTACAGGGCACGCCAGAAAAGCCGGAAATGTATTTCAATCTGGTCAGCTGAATGACGGTTTGCCAACTAATGGCGATACAGATTTAGCGACTGCTTTAAATGTAAGTAATTCAGACCTTCACGATGCTACTTATATCGAATTCGATTTTGTACCGACTTCTACGGAAGTTACGTTCAGATATATTTTTGCTTCTGAAGAATATGAAAGTAATTATCCTTGTACGATTGGAGACGGTTTTGCTTTATTGCTGAGACCTGCTTCAGGAGGTGCTTATACCAATCTTGCAGTTTTACCGGGTGGGGCAGGGCCTGTGAGTGTAACCAATATTCACCCAAATACTCAGTTTAATGGTGCTCCGTTGGCTTGTGCTGCTGCCAATGCTTCTTATTTCGGAGGATACAATACAACAAATATTCAAACCAATTTCAGCGGACGTACAATTCCATTGACTGCTAGAGCAACAGTAACTCCTGGGGTTACGTATCATTTTAAAATGGTTTTGGCAGATTATCAGGATTCAAATTATGATTCTGGGGTGTTTTTGGAAGCGGGTTCATTCAATATCGGAGTTAAATTGTTAGATCCGGCAGGGGTTCAATTACCTCAATCTATTAATGTTTGTGATAATACTCCTCAAACTTTTACGGCTTCTGTTCAAGGTTCTGGAGCTACTTTTCAGTGGTTGTTGAATAACGTTCCGATTACAGGGCAAACAGGACCAAGCTATACGGCAACAGCGCCGGGAACATATACCGTTCAGGTTTTTTTACCGGGAAATTCATGCCCGGGAACGGCTAGTGTAACAGTTGTGGGAGGAACTTCGCCCACGGTACAGAACTCTACATTAACTGCCTGCTATGTGCCGGGTAACGCATCCTTTAATTTAACATCGGCTCAGTCATCTATAAGTACGACACCGGGAGCTACTTTTACATATTATGTAAATCAGGCAGATGCTGTGGCTGGAAACGCAAGTAATATTGCGGTTCCTACGGCTTTCGGAAGTGCGGGAGGTCAGACTATTTATGTTTTGGTTAAAAATGGTTTCTGTTCTAAAATTGCAGAATTACAATTAATTAAAGCACCACAATCTATAGTTTCTATCGCGCCACCAACCGTTTTAACGTGTACGAATTCTCAAATAACTTTAAATGCTTCGGCATCAACTTATCCTACAGGTTCTACATTCAACTGGACGACGACAGGCGGAAATATTGTTTCAGGTGGAAACACTTTGAACCCCGTGATAAACGCTGCAGGAACATATACTTTAACGATTTCAAATACCTATCAACCGGGAAATACGGTTTGCTCTACTTCTGGATCAATCACCGTAACAGGAGACAGCGCACCGCCTACGACGGGGCTTACAGCTTCTAAAATTCAAATCTGCGCCGGAGAATCTGTTACTTTAACGGCTTCCGGAGGAGCAACTTATAATTGGGGAGGCGGTCTTACAGGAACAGGAAATACGCAAACCGTGACACCAACAGCAACAACTACTTATACAGTGACAGCTGTGGGGGCAAATGGCTGTGTTTCTTCAACTTCTGCAACCATTACCATTGATGTTTCACAGCCGATTACAGTGAATAATGCTTCTTTAATTAAATGTTATGAACCGGGAAATATTACTTATGATTTAACTTCGGCTCAGCCACAGATGACAACGGCACCAGGGGTTACTTTTGATTATTATTTGCTTCAGGCTGATGCTAATGCAGGAAATGCGAATACTATTGCAACTCCAACTGCTTATCAGAGTGCAGGAAATCAGACGATTTATGTTTTGGTGAAAAACGGAGGTTGTCACTATGTGGTTACATTACAATTGATAAGAACAGCAACCACCAATCTGTCAGTAGCAACTCCTCAAACCATTACATGTACGACGACGCAAGTTACATTGAATGCTTCGGCATCTGTAATTCCGGCAGGGTCTACAATTCAATGGACAACATCTGGAACAGGAAATATTGTTTCAGGGGCAAATACATTAACCCCGATTGTTAATCAGGGCGGAACTTATACTTTAACGGTAACCAATGTTACTTTACCACAAAATTTAACGTGCACGTTTACCATTAGTGTAAATGTAATTAAAGATACAACGCCTCCAATAACAACGGTAGTTTCATCACTTCCACAAATTTGTGCAGGAGAATCTGTTACCTTAACGGCTTCTGGTGGCGCCACTTATACTTGGGGGAATGGTCTTACGGGAACGGGAAGTACTCAAACGGTATCACCAACTTCAACAACAGTTTATACCGTAACTGCGATCGGTGCTAATGGATGTGTATCTGCAACGCCAGCCACAGTGACAGTAATTGTTGGCCCACCAGTGGCAATTTTAGCAGCTTCAAAAAGTAAAATTTGTGCCGGAGAAACAATTACATTAACAGCTTCCGGAGGTGTTACCTATGAATGGGTCGGTTTACCAGGAAATGGACCAACTCAGACGGTGACACCATTAACGACAACAACATATGAAGTATTTGCATTAGGTGGAAACGGTTGTAAAGTGGCTAATCCTACAACGATTAAAATTGAAGTAGTACCAGCGATTGTTTCAACATTAGAAGATGTGTACGTATGTGTTGGAGATACAGGAATTTTAGATGCCGGAGCAGGGCCGAATTATACTTACCTGTGGAGTAATGGTGCAACTACGCAAACTATTTCTACAAATGTTGTTGGCCCTTATTCTGTGACAATCAGCAATGGGGTTTGTTCTAAAACTTTCTCAGCTCAGTTATTAAATCCAGATTTACCACAGTTTACCAATGTAGGATATGAAAACCATGTTCTTACTCTTACAACAACCAACCCAACGGGAGGGCCTTTAGAATTTTCTATTGATGGAGGAGTAACTTGGCAAAATTCAAATGTATTCTACAATGTGTTGGATAATGCAAATTATAATTTCATGGTAAGAGTAGTTGGTGCGAAATGTAGTACAACATTGCAGTATTTCACATTTGTTGTTGCAAATGCGATCACGCCAAACTACGATGGAGTAAATGATGAGGTAGATTTTACAGGAATCAGCCAGTACAATAATTTCTCTGCATCTATTTTTGATAGATATGGTGCTGAAATATTCAAAGCTTCAAAAGGAAATACCGTTTGGAGAGGTACCGTGAAAGGTCTTGTATTGCCAACTGCTACGTATTGGTACAGAGTGCAATGGGAGAATCCTGCGAGTAAAAAATTAGATCAGCGTTCCGGCTGGATATTGCTGAAAAATAGAAATTAAAGAAAATTTAATAATAAAAATCATACAATCTAAAAGTCTTTCATAATTGAGAGACTTTTGTTTTTTATGATAAAAAAAGTTAAATATCTATGTGGTATATTTAAAAAAAAATTAAATTTGTTGAAACAAAAGTATTATGAGAAGATATCTACCGTTTTTATTATTTTTAGTTTCATCAAATTTCCTTTTTTCACAAAATGCTCCCCCCAGAAAAGTTAACACTAAACCCAGAAATCTAGATAAAAAAGCAGGCGCTTTTATAGATATAAATGCACCAGGCTATGCAGAATCGGCTTACACCATTACTCAATTGGTAAAAGACGTATTGATATCTTCGGGTACCAACTCTTGTGTTACTCCAAGTGTGTCGAATGTGGTGGTTAACCCTGGATTGGCGGCGAGTAATCCTAACAGAGCTTGGGGATATTTTAACAGAGCTACAACGGCTTTTCCGTTTAAAGATGGAATTATTCTAATGACGGGGAAGGCGAGTGAAGCAGGAAACTCTTATATAGATTATGATACGCCTATCAGTACTTTGGGGTTCAATTTAGGAACTCCAAGTGATCCAGATTTGGTGGCTGCTACCAATCCTTCAGTTTCTTTGCAGGATGCGGCAATCTTAGAGTTCGATTTTATACCGACCTCTTCTCAGGTTAAGTTTAATTATCTTTTTGCCTCTGAAGAATATACGGGTACTTTCCCTTGTAGTTTTTCGGATGCATTTGCTTTATTGCTAAGACCTTCTTCGGGCGGTCCTTATATTAATATGGCTGTTCTTCCTAGTGGAGCGGGGCCTGTGAGTGTAACAAACATCAGACCTGATACTCAATTTAACGGAAGCAACCTGTATTGCGGTGCTGTGAATCCAACTTTTTTCGCAGGATATAATAACGCAAATATAGAAACCAACTTCAGCGGTCGTACAATACCTCTTACTGCTACTGCAACAGTAGTACCGGGGCAGTCTTATCATTTTAAAATGGTAATTGCAGATGCTACGGATAGAAGTTATGATTCAGCTGTTTTCCTTGAAGGAGGATCTTTCAACATTGGTGTTGAATTATTAGACCCAAGTGGTGCTACGTTACCTCCTTCGGTAAATGTTTGTGATAATATTCCACAGGTGATTACGGCTTCTGTAAGTGATCCTAATTTATTATATCAGTGGTATAGAGACGGTGTAGCATTGCCTGGAGCAACTTCTAACTCAATTACGGTAGTTACACCGGGAGATTACGAAATCGAAGTTTCAGTTCCTGGAAACCCTTGTCCGGGTAAAGCATCTATTAAGGTAATCGGAGGGTTTACTCCATTGGCGCAAGATGCAACGTTACTGCTTTGTACAACGCCGGATATTACGACTTATGATTTAACACAGGCAATTCCTTTAATAAGTCCAACGCCGGGTGCTGTTTTCTTTTTCTATGAAAATCAAGCAGATGCTTTGGCGCAAAATGGAAATTATATTACCAATATTTTAAATTATAATGGAACTGACGGTCAGATTTTATATACCGTAGTTTCAAACGGACTTTTCTGTAGCAAGCTGATCGAATTAACCCTAGCAAAAGAACCTGCGCCAACAGCTCAGGTAAGTTCAAATAGAGTTAAAGTTTGTCCGGGAGAATCTGTAAATCTAAAAGCAACTGGCGGTGCAACTTATCTATGGGAAAACTTCCCGGGTACAGGTGATACTCAAACGGTAACTTTAAATCAAACAACGACATTCAAAGTATATGCGATAGGGCCAAAAGGATGTAGATCTTTAAATCCTGCAATTATTACAGTAGAAGTTACCGATGAGCTTACAAGCCCTTTAAGAGATGTGCAAGTATGTTTAGGAGATAGAGTAACATTAGATGCAGGAGCGAATCCTAAATATAAATATCTATGGAGTACAGGTGCAACTACTCCAACAATTGAGGTAAATCAATGGGGAGTGTACACGGTAGAAATCGATAATGGTTTCTGTAAGAAAATCTTTGAAGCTAAAGTAATGGCAGCACCAATTCCTTACTTTACTTATATAAGCTATGATAACGATCATAATTTAACTTTAACAGCTGAAAATCCACCGATTAATAATATTACGGGTGTGTTGGAATATTCAGTTGATAACGGAATTACTTGGCAGGAATCTAACGTATTCTCAGGCCTTTTAGATAATACAAACTATACAATTTTTGTAAGAGTAAAAGGAACTTCTTGTATGGGAACGATTGATTTCTTTACCTTAAAGATCAACAATATTATTACTCCGAACGAAGATGGTGTAAATGATGTGTTAGACCTTACAACGCTTACGAAATACAAAAACTTTGTAGGTTCAATTTATGACAGATATGGTGTTGAGATGTTTAAATTCTCCAAAGAAACCCCAATCTGGAACGGAACAGTAGGGGGTAAGAGATTGCCGACAGGTACATACTGGTACAAATTCAATTTCGACTATGATAAATCAAAAGCGAAAATGGAAAGAGCAGGATGGATCTTGCTGAAAAACAGAGAATAATTTGTAACAGATAATGCAACAAAAAAGCCTTTCAGATTTATTTTGAAAGGCTTTTTTTATTTGATGAAATTTTTGAATTCCTACATCAATTCAATCTTTACATCAAAAGAATTTATTGATTTTCTTTCCAAAGTTGAGTAAAGGCGATGAAATCTGCAACGCTCAATTCTTCTGCTCTTTTATCCATAAATTCATGAGTTTTTAAAGCTTCAGGAATATTTAATGGTTTTAAAGCATTCGACAGTTTTTTTCTTCTTTGGTTGAATCCCGTTTTTACAATTTGCTTAAATAATATTTCGTTTCCGGCTAAACCTTCTTTTGGATTTCTTGTTAATCGGATAACTCCAGATTTTACTTTCGGTGGCGGATTAAACACGTTTTCATGCACTGTAAACATATAAGAAGTATCGTAATATGCCTGAATTAAAACAGACAAAATTCCATAATCCTTAGTTCTCGGAACCGCTGCCGTTCTCTCCGCAACTTCCTTTTGAAACATTCCTACCATTTCAGGAATCAATTCATAATGATCGATGATCTGAAATAAAATTTGCGAAGAAATATTATAAGGAAAGTTTCCGATGATGGCAATTTGTTCGTCTCCTATAAAGGCAAAATCCTGCTTCAGAAAATCTCCTACAAAAGTATTTTCTGTGATTTTAGGATAGTTGTTTTTCAGGTATTCGATAGATTCCGTATCAATCTCTGCAAGGTAAGTCGTTTGATCTTTTTCTAATAAATATTTGGTAAGAACTCCCATTCCGGGGCCTACTTCCATAACGTTATTATAGCCTTCAAAACTAAGACCTTCTACGATTTTTCTTGCGATGTTTTCATCCGTCAAAAAGTGTTGACCAAGATGCTTTTTTGCTTTTACACTCAATGTTTTTTATGATTTTATTAACAGTGATTTTCTCTTTTTCGTTCCCAAATTTCGGAAGATTTTTTCTATTTTAGCCAAAAATTTTAATATTAATGGCTAAATCTGTAGATGAATTTAATAAGAAAAGGCTTCGTTCCAGCAATATTACAGTGGTAATAAGTATTGCCTTAGTGTTATTTTTGTTAGGATTAATGGGGCTTATTTTAATTAATGCTCAGAAATATTCCGACTATATCAAAGAACAGCTTGTAGTAAATGCTTATTTTGATGAAAATTATGATGCTAAAGATTCTGTAAAAATTGCAAAAATGGAAGCTGAAGTTCTGAAAGAAGTACAGACGTTGGCTCCCGTAAAAAAAGCGACTTATATTTCCAGAGAAGTGGCATCTAAGGAAGCTAAAAAAAGTATGGGAATTGATACCGATGCACTTTTCGAAGAAAATATTTTCCCATCATCTATAGAAGTTGCTTTAAAACCCGAGTATGTAGATCCTGCAAAAATTGACGGTGCGATTAAAGTGATCAAAGCCGTTCCGGGAATTCTGGAAGTGAAGAACGACAGTACTTTAATGGTAGACGTTTACAATAACTTAAGCAGAATTTTAAAATGGATCTTAGGCTTCTCTATCTTGTTCTTGATCTTGGCGGTTGTGTTGATTAACAACTCTATCCGTCTTAAAATATTCTCAAAAAGATTTATCATTAAAACCATGCAGTTGGTAGGTGCGAAGAGAAGATTTATCTTAAAACCATTCATTATCGAAGCGATTGTTTTAGGAGCTATCGGTTCTGTGATCGGGCTTTTGGCATTGTTTGGTGTATGGTATTATTTCACAAGCCAGATCGGTTCTGCCTTCGTTCAGGATACTAATCAATATTTCTGGTTGGTAATTTTAGTACTTGGTGTGGGTATTTTTATTACGGTTTTAAGTACAGTTATTGCAACTTGGAGATTCTTAAGATCAAGTGTAGACGATTTATATTACTCTTAATAAAATGAGCAAAAAAACAAATAAATTTTCCGCAGAAAGCTTCGGTAAAGAAACTGCTGAAACGCCACAGGAAAACACTTTTTATTTCGGACAGCAAAACTTCAAATGGATGCTGATAGGTTTAGCATTTATCGTTGTCGGTTTTCTTCTGATGATGGGTGCTGATGCCAATACGGTAGACGGAAAATTTGATCCGCATTCGTGGAATGAAGATATTTTTTCCATTCGCAGAATCAGAATTGCACCGCTATTTGTGGTCATTGGTTTTGTCATCGAAGTATACGCGATTTTAAAAAGAAAATAGAAAATAAATTTTTATTTAGAGATTAAGAAATTCAGAGATTTGGGCAGGGTGTTCTAAATTTCTCAATTTCTTAATCTTTTAATTTTAGATAAATTATGGATTTAATCAATGCAATCATCATTGCCATTATAGAAGGTCTTACAGAGTATCTTCCTATTTCTTCCACTGCACACAGGGGTTTCACAGCCAATCTGATGGGGCTTGAAGAAACTGAATTTTTAAAAATGTTTCAGGTTTCTATTCAATTTGGAGCTATTTTATCAGTTGTTGTGGCTTACTGGAAAAAATTCTTTGATCTGAATAATATACAGTTTTATTTTAAGCTGGCTTTTGCGGTAGTTCCTGCATTGGTGTTAGGTTATTTATTTGATGATAAGATTGAAGCTGTTTTAGGAAATCAAATTGCTATTTCATCTGTTTTGGTATTGGGTGGAGTTGTTCTTTTGTTTGCTGATAAATGGTTTAAAAATCCAAAAATCGACGACGAAAAAGGAATTACCATAAAAAATGCAGTAACCATTGGTTTTTGGCAATGTCTTGCAATGATGCCTGGAACGAGTAGAAGTGCGGCTTCTATCATCGGTGGTATGGCTCAGGGATTAACAAGGAAAGCTGCCGCTGAATTCTCTTTCTTTTTGGCGGTTCCTACGATGTTGGCGGTTACAGTTTATTCCGTTTTTGTGAAAACTTGGGGAAAAGAAACTCCCAATCCACAAAAAGGGTATGAAATGATTATGGCTTCACAGGACCACATTACAATTTTCATCATTGGAAATATTGTGGCATTTATCGTAGCTTTAATTGCAATCAAAGCATTCATTGGAGTTTTAAATAAATATGGTTTTAAACCTTGGGGTTGGTATCGTATTTTCGTTGGATTGGCTTTGTTGATTTATTTTTATTTCTTTAAATAATGGAAAAAATAGTTTTCCGAAGTAGACTATTATATTGGGTTTCTATCTTTTTTTTTTCAATATTATCATTATTTATATTTATAGCAATTATTGTAGAAACAAGAGATAGTTTTAAAATTGTTAACGTTATTTATTTGTCAGTTTTATTCATATTATCTTTAATTATTAGCATTAGATTATGTAAGAATAAAAGTCACGTTATTATTTTAATTAATACTTTTATATTATTATTTATACCGTTTATAGTATATCATTCATTCTCTTTTTATCCAACACACTTCATTTATAAAACTGAGAATTTATTTTTTTCTTGCTTACTTATCATATATGTAATTTTGGTAAATAAAAATAAAATAAATAATGAAGTTTTTGACGAAATTAATAAAA
>DKLU01000337.1 GCA_002455915.1 Chryseobacterium sp. UBA6632 | reverse complement strand
CTTAAAATTATTTTAATTAATAAAAATATAAAAGCACAAAGGAAGTCTTCTTTTGTGCTTTTTTGTAAATAGAGTTATGCAAAGAAATTTTTTAATCATTGCCGGGTTATTTCTCCTTTTGGAAATTTACATTTATCAGGCGATACGAACATTAACAGATAATTTCTGGATAAGAACAAGCTATTGGGTTATTTCATTAGCCATTTATGGGTTTTTCGCTTACGAAGTTTCCCACTTCAGCCGAGCCGACCGAAGTATGGTAAGAGCCCAGATCATGATCTCTTTATTTTTGATCTTTATTTTACCAAAAGTCTTCATTGTTTTGTTTTTATTGATTGACGATATTTTCAGAACGGGAAGTTATTTGGTGGGATTAACGCGACCGACCGAGAACTTCTTCCCGGAAAGAAGAAAGTTTTTAAGCTTGGTTGGGTTGGGAATGGGCGGCGTTCTTTCCGCTTTGTTTATCGATGGAATTACCTTTGGAAAATACCGTCATAAAGTGAGAAGAGTAAGAATTAATTTCAACAACCTTCCGAAAAGCTTTAAAGGATATAAAATTGTTCAGATTTCCGATGTGCACAGTGGAAGTTTCTCTGATCCGAGCAAACTGCAGCACGCTATAGATTTAATCAACGAACAAAAACCAGATTTAGTTTTATTCACCGGAGACATGGTCAATAACGTGGCAGATGAGTTTAAGCCATTCATTCCTTTATTTTCTCAAATCAAAGCGAAAGATGGCAAGTTTGCAGTTTTGGGAAATCACGATTATGCAGACTATGTTGAATGGGCTTCTTTGGACGCGAAAAAGAAAAATCTTGACACGCTGATTGATTATGAAAAGCAGGCAGGATTCGATATGTTGAGAAACGAACACCGTGTAATTGAGAAAAACGGCGAAAAAATATATATTCTCGGCGTTGAAAACTGGGGATTAAAACCTTTCCCACAATTCGGAAGAATCGATGATGCATTGAAAGAAGTTCCTGAAGATGCCACCAAAATTTTAATGAGCCACGATCCTACTCACTTTGATTATGTGGTGAAAAAACATCCGGTAAATATTCATTTAACACTTTCCGGTCATACACATGGAATGCAGTTTGGTCTGGATTTGAAAAATGTGAAATGGTCACCCGTTCAGTACCGTTATCCAAAATGGGCAGATCTTTATGAAAGTGAAGGAAAAATGCTTTATGTAAACCGAGGTTTTGGAGTTCTTGGATATCCGGGAAGAGTTGGTGTTTTACCGGAAATTACGCTTTTTGAATTGGCTTAAAAAATTCAAGGTTCAGAGTTTTTGGGTTTAAAGTTTTAACCTAAGCCCTACAACCTAATTTCTGCAACCTAAAAAATATAATCTTTCATACGCGAAGTAGCCATCTCCTTCTCGTTGAACCAAGCAAGGAGGGCATCTAACTTGTCCTCCATTTTTTTTCCTGAATTTCGTCTTCTGTAAAAAGGAATATCAAATTGATACGTGCTGAAGTCTGTGAATTGCCACGCATTGAGATAAATCAAAACAAAGCCATCATTTTTCAGGGTTTCGAAAACCATATTTTCATAATACTTCGTCGGCAAAATCTGAAACACAAAATCATTATAAGGAAGCTGACTGTAAGGCGAAATACTTTCCGGGACAATACTCAATCCGTTCTCTTCGCTGATTTCCGTATCTCTTTTTAAACGTTTAAAAGGAAAAAGAATATTCGCGTTATCGATATTAGAAACGTAATTAAATTCCAACGACTTCAATTCTTCAAAAGGAAGTTTATAATCTTTCTGGCGAATTCCCCGAATCTGTTTTTCTAAAAAATCCTGAGTCAGTTTCTTTACATTTTCAATTTTCTGAAGGCTGGAATTTTTATTATAAAAAGCAATTTCATGCCCTTGAGATGAAATTGCTTTTATTAAATTTTGCAGTTTTTCTACAATAGAAATCTCTATAAAAAAACTGGCTTTTGTATCGTGAAGATCTAAAATTCTAAGAATCGCTTTCGTATTATCTTCTGTAATATTTAATCTCTCTTCACCGGAAATTTCAAAGCCATTTTTAGCTTCAGCTTCAATATTTGCGATGTTAAAAGTTAGTAATATCATTTAAATTAAAGTTTATATAAATCTTATATTTAATTAAAAATCAGATGTTAAAAAGACAAATACTTAAATCTTTACTTTACACAATTAATCCTTACCTAATTTTACTTTTAAATTCTTGATCATATCTTTAGACATTTCAGAAATTCCGAAATCGTAAGACAATCCCCAATCTTTTTTAGCAACAGAATCATCAATTGAAGCTGGCCAAGAATCTGCAATCTGCTGTCTGAAATCTGGTTTATAATCGATCGTAAATTCAGGAATTTCTTTCTTGATTTCTTCCGCCAATTCTTTTGGAGTAAATGACATTCCACCCAAATTATAAGACGAACGAACGGTAAGATTTTCCGCCGGAGCTTCCATTAATTTCAAGGTTGCGTTGATGGCATCATCCATATACAACATCGGCATTCCTGTATCTTCGGAAATGAAACTTGTATACTTTCCTTCTTCAATGGCTTCATAAAAAATCTCAACCGCATAATCGGTAGTTCCACCACCTGCCGGAGTTTTCCACGAGATCAAACCAGGATATCTGATACTTCTTACGTCTACTCCATGCTTGTCGAAATAATATTCACACCACTTCTCTCCTGCCATTTTAGAAATACCGTACACTGTAGTGGGATTTAAAACAACATCCTGAGCTACATCACGCTTTGGAATTCCTTTCCCAAAAACCGCAATTGAACTTGGCCAGAAGATCTTTTTAAGAAGCCCTTCTTTTGCCATTTCACAAAAATGAAGCAAGGGTTCAAGATTTAATTTCCACGCGAAAATCGGCTGCTTCTCTGAAGTTCCAGACAATAATGAAGCCAAATGATACACCGTTGTAATTTCGTAATCTTTAATAACTTGTCTTACCAGCTGAGTATTGGTAACGTCCATTCTTTCATAGTGCCCGGCAGAAGTTATGCCCTTTTGCCATCTGTCTAGCCCTGAAGCTACAACATTCTCCGCACCATGCATTTCAACAAGTCTGTTCGTAAGTTCGGTGCCGATTTGTCCCAAAGCACCCGTAATCAGTATTCTTTCCGTATAGGATTCCATTTTATTCTTTTTAGTTGATCAAAGCAAAAATAAATATTTTACCCCCTATCTTAAAACAAAATTGTAAATTCGAGTATAATTTTTATCATGAAGAAGTATATATTTCTATTGGTACTTGCAACACAATCTGTATCAGCACAGTACACAGACATTAATATTGTTAAAGAAGTAAAAGTAAAAAATAAAGGCGTTGTAGTATCTGCTCACCCTTTGGCAAGTGAAGCCGGAGCAAAGGTGATGAAAATGGGCGGAAATGCCTATGATGCCATCGTTGCGACGCAATATGCATTGGCGGTGGTGTATCCGCAAGCCGGAAATATTGGCGGTGGCGGATTTTTGGTTGGGGTGAAAAATAATGGTGAAAAATTCACCATTGACTACCGTGAAACGGCTCCAAGGAAAGCTTCCCGAGATATGTATCTTGATAAAAACGGAAAAGCCAACACCGATCTTTCTCAAAACGGAAGATTAGCAGTCGGAATTCCTGGAAGTATTGCCGGATTTTATGCAACGTTGAAATATTGTAAACTTCCGATGGAAAAAATCATTCAGCCGGCGATTGATTTAGCTGAAAAAGGATTTGCGATTACTGATCTTGAAGCCAATATGCTAAATTCACAAAGAGAAAAATTCCAGAAGCATAATCAATCACCAATAATCTTTGTTAAGGATGCACCTTGGAAAGGAGGTGATATTTTGGTTCAGAAAGATTTGGCTGAAACCTTAAAATTAATTCAAAAACAAGGAGCAAAAGGATTTTATGAAGGAAAAACGGCCGCGCTTTTGGTGGCTGAAATGAAAAGAGGAAACGGAATTATTACCTTAGAAGACCTTAAAAATTATAAAGTTGCAGAAAGAAAAGCACTGGAATTTGAATATAAAGGAAACAATGTAGTTTCGATGCCTTTGCCTTCAAGTGGTGGACTTCTTTTGGCTCAAATGTTGAGAATGGCAAGTTTTGAAAATCTTGAAAAATATCAGCAAAACTCTAAAGAAGCGGTTCAGATTATGGTAGAAGCAGAAAGAAGAGCTTTTGCCGACCGCGCTGAATACATGGGAGATCCAGATTTTATTCAAGATAAAACTTCCTATCTAATTTCTGATCAATATTTAAAAAGCAGATGGAAAAGTTTTAGTTTCAACAAAGCAACTCCGAGCGCTGAAGTTGGAAACATCATCAAACAACCGAATGAATCTACACAAACCACTCATATTTCAGTACTTGATAAAGATGGAAATGCAGCTTCTGTGACCACTACACTGAATGGATATTATGGAAGTAAGGTACTCGTAACTGGCGCAGGATTCTTCTTAAATAATGAAATGGATGATTTTTCTATCAAGCCTGGCGTTCCGAATATGTTTGGAGCAGTGGGCGGTGAAGCTAATGCTATTCAGCCCAATAAAAGAATGCTTTCTTCAATGACGCCAACTATTCTTCTGAAAAACGGAAAACCTTATATGGTCGTAGGAACTCCCGGAGGAACTACGATTCCAACCTCTGTGTATCAGTCGATTGTAGATGTCGTTGATTTTAAATTGAATGCCAATATGACGGTTAATGCACCGAAATTCCACCATCAATGGCTTCCAGAAACGGTTTCTTATGAAAAGAACTTTCCTGAAAACGTGATTAAAGATTTAGAAAAATTAGGTTATAAGCCCGAAAGAATAGATCATATCGGAAAAACAGAAGTGATTACCATTGATGAAAATGGAACCATTCATGCTGTTGCCGACGGACGTGGGGATGACTCTGTTGCGGTTGAATAAATTCGTTATTTTTATCATTAAAGTTTAAATTACAAATGAATATTTTGAGTTTCGGCGTGGCTTTCAGCCACGCCGAAACTTTTAATGACTTTTATCATATTTTCAAGTTAATTTTCTTAATTTTCGCCCTTCAAAAAATAAATTTTGTGGAATTGAAGGCAAAAAAAATCTATCAACAACTTTACTTTCAGGTAATTATTGCGATTATAGCGGGGATACTTTTAGGACGATTCTATCCGGAATTAGGCGAAAAAATGAAACCTTTGGGGGACGGCTTCATTAAACTCGTTAAAATGATCATCGCCCCGGTCATCTTCATTACCCTTACTTTGGGAATCGCGCACATGACCGATTTGAAAAAAGTAGGAAGAATTGCCATCAAAGCAATGATTTATTTTATTACTTTTTCAACATTAGCTTTAATTATAGGATTGGTTGTTGGAAATATTCTACAACCCGGACATGGATTAAACATCGATCCTGCAACATTATCTGGAGATGTTTCGCAATATCAACAAAAAGCACATGAATCTACACTAACCGGATTCATCATGAATATCATTCCTGAAACGCTTTTCAGTCCGTTGGTTGGGGAAAATATTCTGCAAGTACTTTTGGTCGCTATTTTGATGGGGGTCGCTCTAGTTTTAACAAAAGAAAAAAGCCAGAAAGTAACCGATTTTTTACAAGACCTTTCTACTCCGGTTTTCAAAATTGTTCATATGCTGATGAAGCTGGCTCCCATCGGAGCTTTTGGCGCAATGGCTTTTACCATCGGAAAATACGGACTTCATTCTGTGCTGAACCTCATCTATTTAGTCGGAACATTTTATATCACTTCTGCCCTATTTGTTGTTTTAGTTTTAGGGGCAGTGGCTTGGTATAATGGTTTTAATATATTCAAACTCATGTATTATCTAAAAGAAGAACTTCTTTTGGTTTTAGGAACGAGCTCTTCCGAATCTGCACTTCCGGGAATTATGGAAAAACTGGAAAAAGCGGGATGTTCGAGGGCAATTGTTGGTTTAGTTGTTCCTACAGGATATTCTTTTAATCTTGACGGAACTAACATTTATATGACATTAGCCTCTTTATTCATTGCACAGGCATTAAATATTCATCTTCCGATTGAGAAACAGATTATGCTATTATTAGTTGCGATGCTAAGCTCAAAAGGAGCTGCGGGAGTAACAGGAGCAGGTTTTGTTACCTTAGCTGCAACATTAGCAGTGGTTCCTGAAATTCCGATTGCAGGAATGACCTTGATCTTAGGAATCGATAAATTCATGAGTGAATGTCGTGCCTTAACCAACGTTATCGGAAATTCCGTTGCAACAGTTGTGGTTGCCAATTGGGAAAAGCAGCTTGATAAGGAGCAGTTGCAATATTGTTTGGATCACCCGAACCAAGTGGAAAAGAAATTGAAAGTTTAGCTTTTTATAGAAAGTTTTAGCCTATTTTTTAGGAGCTTAATCCCGCTTTTCACTGTATCTTTTTCGCCAATGCTTTATTCCATTTCAGAAAAAGGATGCCGTTGCAATCGGGGCTAGGTATAGGTCGAAATTTAAATATTTGTCATAAAAACTCAACACTCACTTTGTCATCCTGAAAGGATCTAAGCATAATATGAGAATGAAAAAATTCGCGTCTAGATTCCTTCGGAATGACAAACATTATGGTAAAAATGATTATTAAGATTTGAGACTGCTTTTAGACAATAACTCCCTAAACCAAAATATTCAAACTCGAAGGCTGCACTTTCACATGAATCGGAGATTTTATTTTGTTGAATTCTCCATCGAGATGCCAATTTTTAGTATTCACTTTAAATTCAATTTCTGAAACCGGAAGATAAGTGATATAATCGTCCTCTTTCAGTTTTTTGGTGAACATTCTAAAAGCAAAAAGCGGTGAATACGTCAATGGAAATTTTTTAACCAAAACCATATCTACCAAACCATCACTTTTGCTGGCGTGAGGTGCAATATATGCGTTATTCCCAAATTGTCGGGTATTGGCGATATTCACCATTAAATATTTTCCGTTGTGTTTTTGATATTGTTCATCGAAAAACTTAAGCTTGATCGGTTTATAATTAAAGAACGTTTTTAGAGAAACTTTAATATAATTTTTAAAACCGCGATTGGTTTTTTCAAATTCCTTCACCACTTTTCCGTCGAATCCTGTTCCTGAAACATTGATCGAAAGTCGATCATTTACCGTAAACGTATCAATTTTTCTGGATTTTTTTGCCTTTAATTTCTCTAAAAGTTCATCTAAATTTTTGCTGAACTGGGTTTCATTAGAAAATCCGTTTCCTGAACCTGCCGGAAAAATAGCTAGGATTTTCTCTGTATTGATTAAGTTTTTGGCAACGGTAGAAATCGTGCCATCACCGCCTATCGCCACAAAAATATCTGTATTCTCAAAATGTTCTTTGATGAATTCATCCGTTCCGGGAATAGATTCTGAGACGTAGTACAAAGGATTCTCAACCTTGTTTTTAAGTTCGTTTAAAAACGGCTGATAATTCTTTTTTGCCGAAAAAGGATTGATGATAAAAGCTACTTTTTCCATTGCCACAAAAATAAAAAATGCTCCCTGATTGGAAGCATTAAAATTTATTTAATTTTCATTCTTTCTTTAAATTCAGCATTCAACGTACCTTTCAACTCTTCCCAAGAAATCGGAATTTCGATATCTCCAGCTGCAAACGCCGCTATTTCGTAAGGACTATAGTGAAAATACAGGTTTTTTTCATCAAAATAGAAATTTCCGGTTGCAGGGATTTTATCCACCAAAAGCATATCAGAATTATTGACTTCCCCTTTTTCATCGGTTGTTCCGCTGTTTATTTTATTGATATTTTTCTTTAATAATTCTTCAATTTTAGCTAAAGGCATTGAAGTAATATCTTTTAACTCCAGTTTTTTAGAATTTTTTAAATCGAAAACTCTTTCCATGTATGCATAATTATCATGTGCACCCCCTGAATAAGAACCTCCATAATATCGAATATGAAGATAATCATTCGCATGAGAGACAAGTTTCATCTTGTTATCTTCATACCACACCTCAGCAAAAGTAATATCTGAAAGGAAATCTTTAGAATCTTTTCTTACACTTTCAAAATAACCGTTTTTCTCTGCCTGAAGTAAATTTTGAACGCCAGTTTTAGAAAAATCACTCATATTTTTCTTCATATAAATACTGTCTAACAAATTTTTATCCTTAATTGATGGAAAAACCAACATTTTGGAACTGAACTTCAGTTGAAGTGAATCGCTTATTTTGATAGAATCATTGATGCTTACAGAATCTACTACAAATTGCTCAGCTTTCGGTTCGGAAGTTTCAATGGTTGTATTTTGAGTTTCGGTTTTCTTACATGCCGAAAAAATAAAGAAAGAAGATAGTGCTAAAACGGCCACCGTATTTTTCATAATTTTTAATTTTCATTATAAAAGCAAAAACCATTCAAAAAATGAATGGTTTTAAAATATTTTTGAAATTTAATTAAAATTCTACTTTTTAACTAAACTGATTACCTGGTTTTCACTTTTTGAAGCAACTCCCCAAATCTGTTTAAACGCAGGATAATACTCTTTAGGATAATCGGCGCTCGCTACTTTTATACTCGATGTAACTTCCAGCTTATTTCCTTTTTGCTCTGCAACGTAACTGTACTCAATTTCTTTATCGTCCGTTACAATTTTCTTACTTTTAGGCATTTCTTCAATAGAATAGCCATCCGGAATTTCAAGAACCACTTTTTTCACTTTCGTGTAAGGCGCAATGAAATCAATCTGAAATTTTCTTGCTTCCGTCTGATCAAATTCATTGGAATTTTTATTCATAAAAAGCATTGGGTTGATGATCATTTTCTTACCAACTCTATCAATCAGGTTGTCTGAAGAAAAACTCATCGTGCTTTCAAAATCACCATTTTCCAATACTTTAGAATCAATATTATTAAAATCTATCGAAAAATTTTCTTTATACTGCTTCTTGTATTTATCGGTATTTTCATCATAACTTTCCTTCGCAAACATGGCAAAAGCGCCCGTATCTTTATCAGAATATGTTCCGGAAATACTGCCGTCATCATTAATTTTGGCTGTTGTCGTTAAATGTGTAAAACTGGAAGTACTGTTTACCAACTGCATTTGCTGCGCTTTATCTTTCGCAATCAAAATTCCATATTCATTCCAGTCTCTTGGTGGCAAATCATCGACATTAGATTGTCTTGAAGTCGCATCATACACATGGAAACCTTCTTTTGTATTCACCGCTGCGATCACAAAATTGGTACTTGCAACACTTGGCGAAATCAAATTAATTAATCCATTATCTACCGTAGAAATAATCATAGGATCGGCTTTTAAACCTGCTTCTCTTAATAGCATCACCAAGAAAAGATTCATTTCTGCCGCATTTCCTGTTTTTGTTTCCAGCATTTTTTTTATGCCATCTTCAGTGTAAATTCCGCGGTCTTTATTCCACGTAAATGTATTTTTAACATATTTAAAAATCGCATTGGCTTTGTCGAGATCAGAAGTAGCTCCTGAAAGATTCGGCAAATTTTCTTTAGCGAGTTTTGTTTTCTTCAGCTCACCTCCAAAATCTTCATCCTCGTACAATTTATCTTTAATCTTTTCCCATGAAGACGAATACAACTTCAATTCTCTAAAATTGGTTGAATGCAATTCTGCACTGATTTTCGTTCTGAAGTTTCTATCATTTTTCACAAACTTTTCCGTTTTGAAACCTTTCACATTTTCATAACCAAAACGGTATGTTCTGTGATTCATTCCATACAGCATTTTCTCTTCCACCATTCTGTATTTTGGGTTTAGAGAACCTGTGTAATTTACATTATAAGAAATATTGCTTGGGGCATCCAGCACGTATTCTGTATATAAAGAAGGCGTGTCAGATTCAATTAAAACCTGTGGAATGGCATATAAAAAAGGTGAAACGACTTCATATTGATATTCAATCACCGAACCATTTTTCACATTTGGAAAAGCAAATTTGGTTACCGTCACATTTTTACTTTCCTTACTTTTATATTTGGAACTTTTATCAACTTTAGTAGAAACCGTAGCTCCGTTTTCAAGGTTGTAAGTAAAAGCTTTTATTTTATCTAATGTTTCTCTGTTGCTTCCGTTTTGATATAATGGAATTTCAAGATTCAACCAGTCTTCAACCTTATCTTTATCGTAAATTTTCACTCTGTAAAAAGCCGTTTTACGAAGATTTCCTGTATTAGTATCTATATTAAAATGAACCGATTTGTATAAAATTTCCGCGGGAGCATTTTCATCCAATGTAGATTTTGTTCTGGAAAGATCAGCATCATTAAACTTCGGAAAGTCTAAAAATTCATGCTTCTGAGCCTCAATAAAAATGACATTTAATGAGCAGAAAGCACCTAATAATATTTTTTTCATGTTTATATTTTTGTTATTAAAATTTTTGAGTTATCTGAGTTAAGTGTTTTTTTTCTGAAACTGATATAGTCGTTGTATTTTTCTTTCGGGAAAATTCCTTTATTGACTTTAATCGATCGAATGACTTTTAATTCTTCGCCATTTTTAACAAAACTAAGCTTGTAAGTTCCAAATTCTGAATTAATCATAACATTATCAGGAACTTCATCAATCTTATAATTTTTAGGAATCGCATAGCTGATCTCATATTCATCATTAAAAGACTGTCCGATTTCGAAAGGAAGCTGTCTGCTTTCATCAGATTTATAAAAGCTATCCGAATAAATAGGAACCGCTCTGAAAATCAAGCTACTTCCCATATTTTTCGAATAATTACTCGCTTTAAAATCAATATCAAATTTTCCTACGGCTTTGTCACGATCATTGACGTAATTCTTCATTTCCACCTTTTCAAAATTCAGAACAGAAAGCCTTTCTTTCAATGCATCATTTTTTTCTTTTGGAGACATATAAGCAAATGCCAAACTGTAATCATATTGATTTCCGGTAAACGCAAAATTTCCATCTCCGTTAATGCTGTTATCTTCGTTCAGTTTAATATTTAATTTCTGAACTTCCTGATTCTGTTCTGGTTTATAAGAAGGCGTATTAATGATATCAATTCCGTTTTTCGTTACCGAAAGTGTATTTCTGTCTGTCGTTCTGTAACTTAAATGGTTAAAAGCAATTTGCTGAGAAGTATTTTCCAGCCAAATATTTCCTTTTTCTGTAGGAACCATTAAAATCACGTGATTTCCGCCCATCTTTGGAAATTCAGGATCAAAAGAAACCTCGGAAGAATTAGAATTAATCACACAATACTGCGAAGGAATTCCTGCTTCATCCAGTAACGTTTTCATATAATTGGTAAGCCCTTTACAATCGCCATAGCCTTTTTTCTGAACCTCATCCGGCATCATAGGCTGCCAACCTCCGATTCCCAACGCCACAAAAATATATCGTGTTTTAGCCTGCATGTGCTGATAGATTTTCTTTACTTTTTCTTCGGTAGAACCTTGCAGATTCAAAGAAGCAATTTCCGCTTTTATCGCTGGCGTAGAAACCGAAACCGGCTGCAAAATGCTGTTGTAATACCAAGATCCGAAATCTTTCCAGGTATTGATGCTTCCCTGTTTTCCTTCAAGATTAAATTTAGTTAAAGCAAAACTTACTTTTGGTAAAATCGTTATCGGTTTAGGCAACATCAAAGCATCGTCAATCGCCGGAACGTTTTTATAAGAATATATTTTCTCGCCTGCATTATCGCTTTCGGTTACAGTAGCATAATTATATTTCGAAGGATATGTTTTTGTTTTAAGCTCGATTCTGGATTTATTAACGATTTTAAACTGAGCCTCTTCCAACGACACATTGGTATTGGTAAAAGGCACAAAATCAGGAATAAAAACAGTATTATCATTTGCAATCTGATACGAAAAATCTATCGTATAAGGATATTGTGTCGGGGTGTATTGCAATGCCATTACCCTATTATCAGAGTAAAATACACCTTGGGTATTATTGGCAAAATCGCTAAAATCTGATTTAGAAAAAGATTTTATTTTTTTACCTTGCTCATCATAGATCGTGACTTTTACATCCGAAATATTATCTCCTTTTTCATAAGGAATATAGGCCGTTGCCTGAGAATTTCCGTCTTTATTTAAAACAGTAGTTACTGTGTTGATCTGGTATTTTACTTCATCAATTTTATTAATATTAATGGTTGTAAAATCTTTTCGGACAACAATATTGGCGTTTTTCTTTAAATTTTCCGGAATGGCGGAAGCGGGATATGTTTGGGCATAATATATTGAAGCTAAAGATAATGCTCCAATCGAAAATATTTTCATCATGGTTACTAAAATTGAGCAAAAATAATAAAATAAATAATATCCTTTACCAATAATTTTACAATTAGTACCACGAAAAAAAGACCTCATTTCTGAAGTCTTTCTAGTGTTTTTTTGTATTCTTACTTTAAACGTTTTACTGAGAAATAGCCAACCTCAAAATTTCCTCCACCTGCTGCTGCAGCCAATCCTCTGATTTTTAAAACAACCGCAGGATCACCGCCCGCCTGATTTGCTCGAAACGAATAGGTTTTAGCAGGATCTAAATCCATCGCAGCAAGGTAACTGATATCTTTCACTTCACCATTCGCCATATTATTAATGGTATAAATAGAAAAAGCCACCCATCTGCTATCTGTATCATTATACAAACCATAGTAAAAATTACCGCTTAAGGTTGGTGAACTTTGGTTCTGTAAAGGAAAATTCATCCCAATTAGATACGTTCCGGTATCTTTTACTTTAAACGAATTGGTTGTTGAAGTTCCGGTAAAACCATTAAAATTATCAATCAACTTATTGGTAATATTTCCAATGGGTACAATAGTGTTGTTAACAGGAACAATAAAGTCCTGCTGCATTCTCAAAGCCATTTCCTGAGCCACCTGGATGACACCGTTAATCATAATTACACTTCCTGTACCATTGGGTAAAACACTTTCAACACCCAGTACAAGTTTCCAAACTGTACCATTAAAGTAATAACTGCCCGGCGTTTTTACATAAATGGTTTGTCCCGACGGATTAGAATCCGCAGCCGTCACATATACCTGCGCACCCGTTTGAGCGGTGGTATACGTTTTCGCACGCAACTGATCTCCTGTAAGTCTTGGAGGAAGAATACCATCTAATTTTGTGGTATTGGTAGGATTACCTACTACGTCTAGAGAAGCTTTAGGATCAGAGGTATTAATACCTACTTGGGCGTAAGAATACGCAGAAATGGTAGTCATAGCAACTAGCATTACTAATTTAATTTTTCTCATCTTAAAAGGGTTTTTTTCATCATGTCTGTAACAAATATGATACCTTTATTGAAAAAAAATTAAAAAAATATTTTATATCTCTATAAAATGAAATAATATCACACTAAAAAAGCCCTAAAATTAGGGCTTTTTTGTATCTATCTAAAAATGAAAAAATTATGCGTCTATTTTCGCATATTTAGCATTTTTTTCTATAAATTCTCTTCTTGGCGGAACTTCATCACCCATCAACATCGAAAATACACTGTCTGCTTCTACTGCATTATCAATAGTTACCTGCTTCAGAATTCTGTGTTCAGGATTTAGTGTCGTTTCCCAAAGCTGCTCAGGGTTCATCTCTCCAAGACCTTTGTAACGCTGAACTTCAACACCTTTTCCGTCCGGAGACATTTCTAAGGTAAACTGCTCACGCTCTTTTTCGTTATAAGCGTACTGTTTTTTGTTTCCTCTTTTCAATAAATATAAAGGCGGCTGAGCGATATAGATATATCCGTTCTCAATCAATTCCTTCATATATCTAAAGAAGAACGTTAAGATTAGGGTTGAGATGTGAGAACCATCAATATCGGCATCGGTCATGATTACGATTTTGTGATATCTCAACTTCGCCATATTCAATGCTTTGCTATCTTCTTCTGTACCTACAGAAACTCCTAAAGCAGTATAAATATTTTTAATCTCCTCATTATCATACACTTTGTGAAGCATTGATTTCTCAACGTTCAAAATTTTACCTCTTAATGGAAGAATTGCCTGGAAAAATCTGTCACGACCTTGTTTTGCAGTTCCACCTGCGGAATCTCCCTCTACAAGGAATATTTCAGATTCTGCCGGATTTTTAGATGAACAGTCAGACAATTTCCCCGGAAGCCCAGAACCTCCCATCGGAGATTTTCTCTGAACCATTTCACGAGCTTTTTTCGCAGCCTGTCTAGCTTTTGCGGCCAATACCACTTTCTGTACGATTAACTTCGCTTCATTAGGGTTTTCTTCCAAGAAATTGGTAAGCATTTCCCCAACAATTTTATCTACAGCACCCGAAACTTCAGAGTTACCTAATTTCGTTTTCGTCTGTCCTTCAAACTGAGGTTCCATTACTTTTACAGAAACAACTGCCGTTAAACCTTCACGGAAGTCATCACCAGTAATTTCTACTTTTTCTTTTGCAGGAAGTCCTAATTCATCTGCATATTTCTTCAAAGTTCTCGTTAAAGCACGTCTGAAACCTGCCAAGTGAGTACCTCCTTCGTGAGTATTGATATTATTAACGTAAGAGTGAAGATTTTCGTTGAATGATGTATTATAACGCATCGCTACCTCAACCGGAATATCGTCTCTTTCACCTTCCATGAAAATAACGTGCTCCATAATCGATTCACGGTTTCCATCGATATAAGCAACAAATTCCTTCAAACCACCTTCAGAATGGAAAACTTCAGTTTTGAAAGTATCATCTTCCAATTTTTCTCTTTCGTCGGTAAGCGTAATTGTAATTCCTTTATTAAGGTAAGAAAGCTCTCTAAGACGGTTTGCCAATGTATCATAATTATACACTAACTCTGTGAAGATGGTATCATCCGGCTGGAAGAACTGCTTCGTTCCTCTGTTTTCGCTGTGACCGATTTCCTCAACCTCTGTCTGAGCTTTACCTTTAGAATAGATTTGCTGATATATGTTTCCGTCTCTGTAAACGGTTGTAACCATCTGGTTTGAAAGCGCGTTTACACACGACACCCCAACTCCGTGAAGCCCACCGGAAACCTTATAAGAATCTTTATCGAACTTACCTCCGGCTCCGATTTTCGTCATTACAACCTCAAGAGCAGATTTTTGTTCTTTTTCGTGGAAATCTACAGGGATACCTCTACCGTTATCGCTAACCTCGATCCCGTTTCCTTCTTTAATGCTGACAAAGATCGTGTCGCAGTATCCTGCCAACGCCTCGTCAATAGAGTTATCTACTACTTCATAAACCAAATGATGGAGACCTCTTACTCCTACATCACCAATGTACATTGAAGGACGCATACGTACGTGCTCCATTCCTTCCAATGCCTGAATACTACTAGCTGTATATTGTTTCTGACTCATATCAAATATTAAAATCTTGCTATATGCAAAGACCTACAAATATCGTGATTTTTTTCGAGGTATGAAAGTTAAAATATGTCAAAAAAGCATTGATTTTTCCGAGGAAATCTGAAAGTATTGAATTTAAAAAATATCAAAGTTAAAACCTATTATTTAAACCATTGCTGTTGTAAATCATACTAAAATCTCTAATTTATGCTTACATTTATTTACTCAAAAGTTGATATTATGGATGATTTTCTAGCAGCCCGCGCGCAGATGGCAATGTCGCTTGGGTTTCACATCATATTTTCCTGTGTGGGTATGGTAATGCCTTTCTTAATGGCATTTGCACACTGGAAATACTTAAAAACAAACAACGAAGTCTATAAAGGTCTTACCAAAGCATGGAGCAAAGGAGTTGCCATTCTTTTCGCTGTGGGAGCCGTTTCAGGAACGATGCTTTCTTTCGAACTCGGACTTCTTTGGCCTGAATTTATGAAACATGCCGGACCCATTTTCGGAATGCCTTTTTCTTTAGAAGGAACTGCGTTTTTTATTGAGGCCATTGCCATCGGATTTTTTCTTTATGGATGGGATAGGTTTAATAAATGGTTCCATTGGTTTTGTGGATTTTTAGTCGGTTTAAGCGGTTTGGCTTCGGGAATTTTAGTCGTTGCCGCCAATGCCTGGATGAATTCACCTGCCGGATTTGATTATGTTGATGGGCAATATTTAAATATAGATCCCATTAAAGCCATGTTTAATGAAGCTTGGTTTCCCCAGGCTCTGCATATGACTGTAGCCGCATTTTGTGCGACAGGCTTTGCCGTTGCGGGGGTTCATGCCTATTTAATTATGAGAAAAAAGAATGTGGAATTTCATACCAAAGCCTTCAAAATTGCAGCCGGATTTGCTTTAATCGGAGCATTCGGAGCTCCTTTAAGCGGGGATGTTGCAGCAAAATCTGTAGCAGAAAGACAACCTATAAAATTAGCCGCTATGGAAGCCCATTTTGAAACCGAAAAAGGTGCTTCTTTTGTGATCGGCGGAATTCCTGATGAAGAAAAAGGTGAAATAAAATATGCTTTAAAAATCCCGAAAGTATTGAGTTTTTTAGTAGCCAATGATTTTGACCATGAAGTAAGAGGCCTGAATGATTTCCCGAAAGATGAATGGCCGCCCGTTCCTGTTGTACATTATGCTTTTCAGATTATGATCTTTTTCGGCGTTGTCATGATTATTATTGGAACTATTTTTCTTTATGCAACCTATTTTAAGAAAGAATGGCTGACGAAAAACTGGTTATTAAAAACATTTTTATTCGCTACTCCTTTTGGATATATTGCTTTGGAAGCGGGTTGGACAGTCACTGAGGTTGGAAGACAACCTTGGATCATCTATGGAATTATGAGAACCGCAGACGCCGTAACGCCAATGCCAGGAATTCAATATTCATTTTATTTTTTTACCGCGATTTTCGTTTCATTATCAATCATTATCATCTTCTTACTGAGACGGCAAATACAGATGGTTCCGAGATTATACGATCCTACCGACGTTCAGTTTAACCCTAAAAACAAAAAATCATGATTTATGTAGTTATAGGTTTTCTTTGGCTGTCGATTTGCCTGTATGTGATCTTGGGCGGAGCCGATTTTGGAGCCGGAATTGTAGAACTTTTCACCAAAAAAAGAGCGCGAGATAAGACGAAAGAAATTATGTATGAATCTATTGCGCCCGTTTGGGAAGCCAATCATATGTGGTTAATTATCGCGATTGTTATTCTATTTGTAGGTTTTCCTGAGATTTATACTACCCTTTCCACCTATCTTCATATTCCGTTGGTTTTAATGCTGGTAGGAATTATTGCCAGAGGAACCGCTTTCACTTTCAGACATTATGATGCAGTGAAAGACGATTGGCAGCATGTTTACGCTCAAATATTTTATTTTTCAAGCCTATTAACTCCCTTTTTCTTGGGGTTAATTGCTGCTGCAACGGTTTCACATTCTATCAATCCGGATGCTACTGGATTTTTAGACTTATATATTTTCAGCTGGCTGAATTGGTTTGGCGTTGCTGTAGGACTATTTACCATTTCAATTTGTGCTTATCTCGCTTCCGTATTTGCTTTGAGAGAAACCACCGACCGTCTTGAATTAGGCTTAATGATCAAAAAATCAAAACAGACAATGATCTTCGTTGTCATCACTGGTCTTTTGGTATTTCTGACGGCTTATATTTCAGATATTCCTTTGGTGATGTGGGTTTTCTCGAAACCTTTAGGAATTATGGCTACCGTTTTTGCAACCATTAGCCTTTTCCTTATCTTAAAAGCGATGAATACCCGAAAACTCCTTCCTGTAAGAGCTTTGGCAGGATTTCAGGTGATTATGATTTTGGTGGCAGCAACGTATCAGCATAATCCGAATATTATCTTATTTGGAAACGGGCAACATCTTTCTTTATTGGAACACGTGGCTGCCCCGAAAACCATTTCAGCATTAGGATGGGCTCTACTATTAGGATCTTTGTTTATATTGCCGTTTTTGTTTTATTTAATGGCATCATTTAGCAAACAGAGAAAATATTAAATAATTGATATTGTTGGTAAAACACAAAGGCGCAAAGGTATTTTTTTGATACTGAATATTTTTTTTAAGGCACAAAGATTTTATCTTAGATAAAATATAGAAACATGTATTTTATGCCATGAATAAACGAATTTTAAAAAAATCTGCGCTATTTGCAAAATCCGCGAGAAAACATTTTAAGTTTGGGCTAAAGCCTAATTGAAATATACATATGAATAAGGCGGACTAAAGTCCGCCTCTATTGATAAGATCGTTATAATAGTAATAGTTTGTTTATCAATACTTATTCCTGATAAGGATTCCGTTTTTAGATCTGTTTTAAAAATTCATCAACCTTTTCAGCACACTGTCTGCCTTCTGCAATAGCCCAAACAACAAGACTCTGCCCTTTTCTGGCATCTCCACAAGAAAAAATTTTGGTTTGATTAGTTTTGTATTCTTTATTAGTTCCTATTAAGTTTCCTTTAGGATCCAGATGAATGTCTAGCGCTTCTACAAGTCCGCGGTGCTCTACATGCGTATACCCCAAAGCGATAAATGCAATATCACAGTCGATCACAAATTCAGAATTAGGTTTCTCGGTGTATAAATCCCAAGTTCCTGAGTCTTCATTTTTAGTCCATTCTGCTTCTACCAACCGAACCCCTTTCAGATTGCCCTCCTCATCTTTTATAAACTCTTTGGAATTGACAGACCATCTGCGATCGCAACCCTCTTCATGAGACGAAGTAATCTGCAACAAGGCAGGGTAATCCGGCCAGGGCATTGTTTTATCTCTTGTGGTGGGCTGCATAGGTTTATAATAAATCTGATAAATAACTTTGGCTCCCTGACGGTTGCTGTTTCCAATACAATCAGATCCGGTATCTCCGCCGCCAATAACTACGACTTTCTTTCCTTTAACATCAATCTCTTCATCACTGAATGGAATTCCACTCACCTTTTTATTGCTTTGCTTAAGAAAATCCATGGCATAATAAATTCCTTTAGCATCAGAGTTAGGAATCCGCAGCTTTTTAGGAACTGTACTTCCCATTGCCAGAACAATCGCATCAAAACTTCGATGAAGCTGTTCTGCAGAATAATTAACGCCTACATTAACAGAGGTTCTAAATTCCACACCTTCATTGCACATCCACTCAACACGACGCTGTACAATCGATTTATCCAATTTAAAATCAGGAATTCCGAATCTCAGCAGTCCTCCAATTTCTTCATCTTTCTCAAAAACAGTTACCGAATGCCCTGCCTGATTAAGCTGATAAGCCGCTGCCAATCCTGCCGGCCCTGAACCCACCACTGCTACTTTTTTCCCTGTTCTGAATTGCGGAATTTTTGGTTTGGCAAAACCTTGTTCAAAGGCAATTTCTACAATATTTTTTTCAATTTCCTCAATGGTGATGGGTTCACTATTGATTCCCAATACACATGCACTCTCACAGGGTGCCGGGCAAACCCGACCTGTAAATTCCGGAAAATTATTCGTCGCTATTAAAATATGATAAGCCTTCTCCCACTGTTTTTGATATACGGCATCATTAAATTCAGGAATTACATTTCCTAAGGGGCATCCGCTCTGACAAAAAGGAATTCCACAGTCCATACACCTTGCAGCCTGACAATTTAGTTGCTCTTCCGAAGGTTTATCTACAAATTCTTCGAAATTCTTTATTCTTTCTTCCGTTTTCAATTTAGAGGGAAGCGCTCTTTCGTATAATAAAAAACCATCTGTCTTTCCCATTATTTAACAACATTTTCATTACTTTCCATTACTTTTTTATAATCTCTAGGATATACTTTGGTAAAGTATTTAAAAGCATTTTCCTGATCACTTAAAATATATTGAGCAACCTCACTTCCCGTATTTTGAAAATGTTCACGAATTAATTCTGCAATTAAATCCTCATCTTCCTTCGTTATTTCCTCAAGATCTGCCATGTCCGGATTAAAATTGTTTTTCAGTTCACGATTAACATCCCATACAAAAGCAATTCCCCCACTCATTCCGGCTCCAAAATTTCTGCCTACACTTCCTAAAACGACGACTATGCCGCCCGTCATATATTCACAGCCATGATCTCCCACTCCTTCTACAACAGCCGTAGCGCCGGAATTTCTTACCGCAAAACGCTCCCCTGCCTTTCCGTTGATAAACACTTTTCCTGAAGTAGCCCCATACAAGGCCACATTCCCGATGATGGTATTTTCATGAGCTTTAAAAGCTGAATTTTTATCCGGAAAAACAGACAACTTCGCCCCAGAGAGACCTTTTCCAAAATAATCATTAGCATCGCCTTCCAATCGCATAGTGATTCCTTTGTTGCAAAACGCCCCGAAACTCTGCCCAGCAGTTCCTTTAAAACTGAACTGAAGCGAATCTTCTTCCATTCCTTCAGATTTATATTTTTTAGTCAGCTCATGCGAAAGAATTGTTCCTACAGCTCTGTCTGTATTTTTAATATCAAAGCCTGCTTTTACTTTAGCATTATTTTCAATAGCATCTTTAGCAACTTCCAACATATTCCACGAAATAGAAGATTCCCAGTCTTTCTCCTGATCTTCCGACTTAATAATTGGCAGATCTGTCTCTATTTTCTGAAGAAGCCTGCTTAAATCTATATGTTGATGTTTCCAGAATTTAACCTCAGATTTTTGCTCAAGACATTGAGATTGCCCCACCATTTCATCCACCGTTCTGAATCCAAGATCAGCCATGAGCTCGCGCACTTCCATTGCTAAGAAAGTAAAATAGCTCACCAAATGCTCTGCTTTGCCTTTAAAGTTTTTCCTTAATTCTTCATTTTGAGTAGCAATGCCGACAGGGCAGGTATTCAAATGGCATTTTCTCATCAGAATACATCCTTCAACAATAAGTGCAGAGGTAGAAATCCCCCACTCTTCCGCGCCAAGCAATGTAGCAATTACAAGATCTCTTCCCGTTTTAATCTGCCCGTCTGCCTGAATGGTCACTCTCTGTCTGAGTTTATTTTTAATTAATGTCTGATGTACCTCCGATAGCCCAAGTTCCCAAGGTAATCCTGTATGCCTTATTGAGCCGAGTGGCGACGCACCTGTTCCGCCGTCATAGCCAGAAATCAATATATGATCTGCTTTGGCTTTGGCAACGCCTGAGGAAATAGTTCCCACTCCGGCCTTTGAAACCAATTTTATTGAAATAGTCGCATGGCGGTTTGCATTTTTTAAATCGAAAATAAGCTGCGCCAGATCTTCTATAGAATAAATGTCATGATGTGGCGGTGGCGAAATAAGCCCCACTCCCGGAGTGGAATGCCTTGTTTTCCCTATCCACTGATCTACTTTAAAACCAGAAAGCTGACCGCCTTCTCCTGGCTTTGCTCCTTGCGCCATTTTCACCTGAAGCTGCTCCGCCTCAGCCAAATATCTTGCTGTAACTCCAAATCTTCCTGAGGCAATCTGCTTAATGGCTGAACGTAGATTATCTCCGTTCTCATCAGGATGATATCGCACTTCATCTTCGCCACCTTCTCCGGTGTTACTTTTTGCACCAATTCGATTCATTGCAACAGCCAGTGCCGTGTGCGCTTCCCACGAAATAGAACCAAAAGACATGGCTCCGGTTGCAAAGCGTTTTAAAATATTTTCAACAGGCTCAACCTCATCCAAAGAAATTGATTCTCTTATGTTTTTAAACTCCAGCAACCCTCTCAGAAGAGAAGCATTTTCCGTCTGTTGATTAACCAGTCTTGTGTATTTTTTAAAAATATCGTAGTTATTATTCCATGTAGCCTGCTGCAGCAAATGAACCGACTGAGGATTAAACTGATGATATTCACTATCCTTTCTCCATTGATAAATACCTCCCGGCTCTAAAATAACCGATGTACTGTTCCCAAATGCCTCCTGATGTTTAATCAAAGCTTCTTTGGCAATTTCATCAAATCCAATTCCTTCTATTCTCGATACGGCTCCGGTGAAGCATGTATTCACGACAATTCTGTTCAGTCCGATGATTTCAAAAATCTGAGCCCCATGATACGACTGTAATGTAGAAATTCCCATTTTGGAAAATATCTTCAAAAGACCTTCCCCGACTGCTTTTTTATAATTATCTTTTAACAGTTCTAAATCTTTTTCTTCTCCAAAAACACCTTCAAGAAACATTTTCCGAATACTTGCCAATGCCAGATAAGGATTGATTGCGGTTGCCCCAAAACCCAGCAAAGCTGCAAAATGATGAACTTCCCAAACATCTCCCACCTCCATCACCAAGCCTATTTTCCGGCAAATTCCTTTTCTGATCAAATGATGATGAACTGCCGAACAAGCTAGTAGTGAAGGAATTGCAGCATGTTGAGAATCCAAAGAACGATCGGATAAAATAATCACTTCAAAACCATCATCTACGGCATCTACAGCATATCTGCAAAGCCTGTGGATTGCTTTTTTTAAACTTCCGGTTTTACCATCGGCATTAAAGTATGTATAAATAGTCTTCGCCTGAAATTTTCCGGTATCTACACTTCTGAGCTTTTCTAATTGCTTATTATTAAGGATAGGACTTTCGAGCATAATAGAATGTGCAAAATTTTTATCTTCCTGTAAAAGATTGCCGTTTCCCCCAATAATCGTTTTTAAAGACATTACCAATTTTTCCCGAATGGGATCAATCGGAGGGTTGGTAACCTGAGCAAACAACTGCTTAAAATAAGAGCTCAAATGCTGTGGCTGCTCACTTAAAACAGCCAACGGAACATCAAACCCCATCGATCCTATGGGCTCTTTACTATGTGCCGCCATTTCTTTAATTACCACTTCCAAGTCTTCCCGAGAATACCCAAACGCTTTCTGACATTTAAATATATCATCCGTTTCAAGTTTATTAAAGCGGATTTTAGGATTCGGAAGTTCTTCAATATTAATTTTCAGTGTATCCAGCCATTCACGATAAGGCTGCGATGTACATATTTCTTTTTTTAACTGATCATCACTTACAATTTCTCCTTTTTTCAGATCTACCAAAAACATTTTTCCGGGTTGCAGATGCCCTCTTTTAATAATCTTTTTAGGATCTACAGGTAAAGCCCCTGATTCTGAAGCCATCACCACCAGATCATCTGAAGTTATGCAATATCTGGAAGGTCGAAGTCCGTTTCGATCTAAAGTAGCTCCAATAATTTCTCCATCCGTAAAGGAAATAGAAGCCGGCCCATCCCAGGGCTCCATTAAGCAGGCATGAAATTCATAGAAATCTTTTTTATACTGCTCCATCTGCGCATTGCCGTCCCAAGCTTCAGGAACCAGCATCATCATGGTATGCGGAAGCGAGCGACCTGAGTGATACAACAACTCCACCATATTATCGAGATAAGAAGAATCTGACTGTCCGGGTTTTATCAACGGAAGGATCATATCCATTTCCTGTGGTGTAAACAATGGGCTTGAAAATACTTTTTCTGAGGATTTAAGCCAGTTGAGGTTACCCCAGATAGTATTAATTTCTCCATTATGAGCCAAAAATCTAAAAGGTTGTGCTAAGCTCCAGGTGGGTGAAGTATTGGTGGCAAAGCGGGAATGCACCATTCCAAAAGCGGAACGGATATTCGGATTGGTAAGATCTTTAAAATAATTTCTCACCTGAATACTTCTCAACTGCCCTTTATATATCACTTTTTTACAGGAAAAAGAGGCAATATAAAACCCAATAGGATCACCGTTTACCACATTTGTAGCCTGATGAGAAATATAATTTTTAAAAACAAAAAGCTTTCTTTCAAAATCTTTTTCGGTTTCTACATCAAAAGGTCTTTCTACAAAAAGCATTTCCATCACAGGCTCTACACTTTTTGCAAGATCTCCCAATTCTATATTACTTACAGGAACCGGGCGGTACCCTAAAATTTTAAGATTTAGCTTTTCTGCAGACTGAGAAATGATTTCTTTACATTCTTCCCTGATAAAATTGTTTTGAGGAAAAAACAGCATTCCGACTCCATAATATCCAGGTTCAGGTAAATCGATGCCATAATGCAGACCTTCGTCATATAAAAGCTCATGAGGAATCTGTATCTGAATACCGGCGCCATCACCTGTATTGCTTTCATACCCCGTGGCCCCCCGATGCTCCATATTTTCCAACATCGTAATTGCGTCGCTAATAATCTTGTATGATTTTACTCCTTTTATATTGGCTACAAAACCAACTCCACAAGAATCAAACTCAAATTCATTCTGATACAACCCATATCTTTCCTGAACATCTCCTTTCTTTTTTCTGTCTTTTCTCACCTCCATACATCAAATGTAATAAAAATAACAAGATCGGAAGAGCG
>DKLU01000338.1 GCA_002455915.1 Chryseobacterium sp. UBA6632 | reverse complement strand
GAACACTTTGGGCATGGGGTACCAATTCCTACGGTCAGGTAGGAGACGGTACTACAGGTACTAGATTTAATCCTTTACAAATAGGAACCGATACAGATTGGAAAGATGCTTCTGCCGGAGGTTTTCATTCAGTGGGATTAAAAACTAACGGAATACTTTTCACTTGGGGAAATAATTTGTATGGACAGCTTGGTGATGGCACGAATACTTCTAAATCAGCACCTAATGCAGTGTATGATGGTGTTAAAAGTATTAGTGCTGGCTCTGATCATACTGTAGGAACGTCATCTTATGGAAATATGTGGTATTGCGGTGGCAATGTGTATGGTCAATTAGGCGATGGAACGACCACTAATAGAAATACCATTTCAATGACCAATGCTAACAATTATCAAATGGCTATAACCGGATTTTATCATACTTTATTATTAAATAATGAAAGTAATATTTCTGGCGCTGGTTTAAATGGATCAGGGCAATTAGGCAATGGTTCAACAACAAATAGCTCTTCATGGGTATCTATTGCATGTCCTGTAAGCAGCCTAATGGTTGATGAAGTTAAATCTTCAGCAGATAATTTAAAAGTTTTCCCAAATCCTGTAAATGATATTTTAAATGTATCTTCTGATAAAAAGATTGTCTCGGTAACAGTATTCAGTGCTGCAGGACAATTGATTTTTACGAAAGTAATCAATGATAAAAAAACATCGATTGATGTTTCGAATTTAATATCAGGAGTTTATATGTTAAATATAGATTCAGGTGACAAAAATGTAAAAACAGTGAAAGTAATTAAAAAATAGATCAGGATATTTATTAAATGTTTTATTTTCAATTTATTACATATTAAGTAAAAAACAACCTTCGGGTTGTTTTTTTGTTTTTGCAAATCAGGTATTTCGGATTCATTGATGAAAAAAATTAAACAGGCTTCTTGTAATCAAAATTAGAATCCGTTCCCCAGTCATAGTTATACTTGACGAAGATCATCAATTTTTCTCGCTATTTTATTTTTGAAGCTATTTCCCGCTTTTCGTTGCAATCTTTTTTTTCAAAAAAGGATTTCCACTGCAATCGGGGCTAGGAATTTTGTTTATGATTAAAAATACCGGAAAAATACCTAAGAAGACGGCAAAAAATATTTCCCTATTTTTAAAATCACAATCTCAAAATATGGAAATAAAGGTTACTGTAAAGCAACTCGGCAGGAAACATCCTGTTCTTTCAGAGCAAATTCTCGATATTGCTCATCATGAAAGTACCATTTCATTAGAACATCTTTTAAAGCTGGTTGTTCAGCAGCAGGTAGACGCATTTAATGCAAAATCTTTTGAATTGGAAGATGAAGATTATACTAAAATTCCACAAGATAATTATTTAAATATCTTAACCGATACCGGAAAAATAGGTTTCGGAAGTATTTATAACGAAAAAAGAGCCAATCTTGAAAAGGCGCAGGAAAATGCTATTCAGGCTTTTGAAGACGGAATGTTTGCCGTTTTTTATAATGACGAGCAGCTTGAAAATCTTTCCCAAACAATCGATCTGAGCTTACAACATACTTTTACCTTTATCCGCCTTACATTTCTGGCAGGAAGCTATTGGTAAGTTAGGCGGGAAAATGGGTGATGGAAGCTGGAAGTAATGAAAACCATCCTAGCAATAGTGTTACAAAACTTCCAGCTTCCAGCCTCCTACTTCCAGCCTAAAAATCTTCAAAACATACTAAATCACACTAACAATGGAAATCAGTGAAAAACTAAAATCGAAGAAAATTGTCGATTACCACAAGAATCTGAAAAAAGAGCTGAAAGAACAGGCTGAAAAAGGGTTGATCTCCAAGCTATTTTCAAAATCAAAACTGAAAAAAGAAGTCGCAGAATTAGGATTGCTTCTCCTTGGCAAGAACGATTATTACGAAGAAATTACGCTAGGTTCTTCACAAGCCGATAAAATTAAAGAACATATCAAAAGTAATATCTGGGAAGACAAAGATTATTACGAGCTATTGGTTTATTTCTTTGGCGATAATGCCGAACTGGTAAAATATGCTTGGAATAAAATGCCTTTCAAAATGTATCAGACGGGCTATGAACGCCGTTCGTTCCGTGCTCCGAATAATGAAAGGTTCACTTTGCTTAATCAGGTGAATTTAATAAGAACGTTGCTGGAGCTTCCCAGTATTTATAATTATGGTTCAGGATATCAGTCTTACGAGCTTTCTTTGGAAGAGCAAATTATTTATGATACGCACGTTTCCAATAATGCAAGTCAGTTTTACATCTGGTCGGCAGCAATTGATACCGGAAACAAAGAAATTTATCAGTTGATTGAGGATATTATTTTCAATAAACATTCGGAAGGAAAAGTTTCGCGAAATATTATTCATGCTTTGCTGAACAGCGAGCAAAAACAATGTTGGGAGCTTGTGGAAAAACTTTTGTTGGCAGCACAAAGGCAGGAAGGTCTTCGACAAACCATTTTAGAAGCTTTAGATGAAACAAATACGCAGGCTTTACAATATATGGTCAATGTCATTGAAGAAAATAAACTGACCCGTTTTTCATCCGTTGTAAGAGCCATCGGAACATGGACGGGACTTGGCTGGGAGTCTGAAAAAGAATCTGTCGTGAAAAATATTGTTTCGCTGGCGAATGTCTATTTTAATAATCCCGATAAGATATCAGAAGCTGTAAAAAGCAAGAATAATAACGAAGTTTATATGGCGCTTTGGGTGCAGGGCGTTTGGGATGTAGAGCAAACGGTTCCTTATCTGCATGATCTGTTAGATAAAGGAAGTATAGAAAAGAAATGTCTGGCGATAAAATTTGCCATCGAAACCAGAGATCCTTATATCCAGATGCCGCTTTTTTATAAAGCTGTTCTGAATGGCGATCTGCAAGTGTTGGCATTTACTGGCCAAGCTTTAAGTTCGTTGTTAAGTGTCAATGTAAAATCAAAATTCTATATCAATAATCCGGATTATCCTGATTTCTTTGAAAAACTGCATGAGCTGACTCAAAAAATAGAAGTCAAAGAAAAGAAATTTGAAGGTAAAGTATTCTCCTGGCAGAATGCAGTGTTCAGAAAGAGTGATTTGTATGCCTCAATGTTTTACTTAGTAGGCGAGGATAGTAAAAAGCTGGATTTGGTACTTTCGTATTTCGATCAGTTTGAACTGGCTTTGCGTGAGCAGTTAACGAGAAACCTTCTGGGCGATTTCTACTGTTATTCATATTCCTATAATTTTGAGAAAAAGAAAAAAGAAGTAACGCCTTTCCAGAAAGAGTTTGCCTTTAAAATCGTTAAAGACCGCGGAGAATCTTTAGTGGCTTCAGGAATCAACGTTTTGCAGCAAAATCCGTTGACTAAGGAGGAGGCCATGACTTTCTATGATTTGTTTAAAAGAAAAGGCGGAAACCTTCGTAAAAAGCTGATTGAGCTGATGATGAAGCAGGAAGATGAGGTTGTCATGCCTTTAGTAGATGAACTGACTTCTAAAGGTGATGTAGAGCAGAGAACCGCTTCTTTGGATATCATGCTTCAGCTTCAAAAAAGTAAAAGAGCTTCAGCACAAATTGGGCAATGGCTTCAGCAATATTCGGAGAGAACAAAAATTTCTGAACGGGAACAGGGTTTATTGGATCAGCTAAATCCTTCTGAAGATAAAGAAATTCTTTCTGCGGAAAATGGTTTCGGTTTTTACGATCCTTCGGTAAAATCAGCTTATGAATTGCCGAAAGTAAATTCTGATTCTGTTTATGCGAAGGCCACAAAAACTGATAAATACGGTTTTACACAGTCGCAGGCTCATATTAAAAATGAACTAAAGAAGCTCAATGATCTTTTCCTAAAAAATAAAGATTTTGAATACGAAACAGAAGACTGGAATGGTTCTTTTACAAAAGAATTACTAGGCAACAGCTTCCGCCCGATCAAAAGAAATACAGATGGATTTACGGGTGAACAGTTATTTGAAAACTATCCTCTGCATGATGTTTGGGAGCAGTGGTATAAAGAATCCGGATTGCAGCCGCAGGATTTGTTTTTACTAACATTTGTGGATAACTGTGACCGTAAAAAATTCAGAGATTTTCTTGAAAACTATGTTTTCTATCATAAAGATGTGATCCCGAATCCTCTGAAAAATCATTATTACTGGAATAATCCGATCAAAAATATTCTGGATTCTTTGAAATACAAATTCAGGTTTGAAGAAGAGAATGATTTTCTGATCGATGCCAGTGCGACTTTATTTGCTAATCTTCCCGAAGATATCATCAATTTTAAAGCTAAACAAAACGAATATTACTACGGTCGCGGCGGAAATGGATGGCAGCAACAGGGCTTTTTTACTGTGTTTTTACAGGCTATTCCAACTAAAAAATTATCAGACGAACAGTTTGTAAAAGTCTGGAATCTTCACCGATGGATGCAGTTCAACGGTTTGGAAGAAAATATTCAGTTTACGGTTCCGCATCTGTATTTATTCTGTAAAGCGTATGAACTGAATTTAATTACAAAAGATGAATTATACGAAGGAATTTTCACGGCAGAATCGGCCATCAGAGATCTTACGACAACGAAATTCTATCATCACAGCGAAAAATATTTAGAAACATTCCCTTTCCTGAAACCAATCGTTGAGGAAATTCAAAATAAATTTTTAGATATTGAATTAATTCGTGGTGATGCAGGAACTTCGGTTTCTCATTTTGTTCAGGATTTCCAGTCGATTTATGGTGCGGAACGTTTTGTGCAAATTTTAAAAGGTTTTGGCAAGGCGAATTTATATGCCAATTATATTTACAGCTACAGCAGCGAAAGCATGACCAAGCAAAAGCTGTTCTCTTATCTTTTATCCAACTGTTATCCTCGCGAAACAGATACTCAGGAATCATTCAACGAAATGGTGAAAAAAGAAAAGATTGCAGAACTTCGTTTGATTCAGGCAGCAGTATATGCTCCGCAATGGCAGAAATTCATCAGTAATTATTTAGGCTGGAAAGGCTTGGATTCCGCGATCTGGTGGATGCATGCCCATACAAAGACAGGAACATATGAAGCACAGAATTCCGGATTGGAAAGTGAAGTGGCCAAATATTCTTCTGTAGATGTTCAGGAGTTTAAAGATGGTGCGGTAGATAAAGGCTGGTTTACAAAAGCCTATAAAGAATTAGGGAAAGCACGTTGGGAGATGCTGTATGATTCTGCAAAATATATTTCAGACGGAAACGGGCACCGCAGGGCAAGGTTATATTCTGATACCTTAACGGGAAGTTTGAAGATAAAAGAAGTGACGGCAAAAGTGAAAGAGAAGCGTGATCAGGATTATCTGCGCGTGTACGGCTTGGTCCCTTTAAGCAAAACAAACCCTGAAAAAGATGTACTGAACCGTTACGAATATATTCAGCAATTTAAAAAAGAAAGTAAAGAATTTGGCTCTATGAAGCAGGCGAGTGAAGCCTTGGCAATTCGGGTTGCGCTGGAAAATCTTGCTCGAAATGCAGGGTATCCTGATCCAATTCGCTTGACTTGGGCGATGGAAACTAAGCAAATTCAAAATTTATTGTCTAAAGATACGCAGGTTACGATTGACGGAGTTACTGTAGGTTTGATTATCGAAGACGATGGAAAGGCAGAATTGGTAGTTTTCAGAGATGATAAACAGCTAAAATCAATTCCTCCGAAGATTAAAAAAGATAAAGCGATTGTGGAATTAGGAAACAATCGAAAAATTATGCGCGAGCAATGGAGTCGTTCCAGAAAAGGTCTTGAAGAAGCGATGA
>DKLU01000144.1 GCA_002455915.1 Chryseobacterium sp. UBA6632 | reverse complement strand
TTTTATAGTTTAGTTTTAATTTTGAAACCTCCCAAATTTAACAATTCCCGAAAAATTGAGCAATTTTTCGGGAATTTAATTGTATATAAAACGATTGTTTAATACTTTTTTAAGAAATTAGTTTACGTTTAATAAGAACGTATAAAGCTTTTTTGCGCCTGAAAGTACATCATTATACTTTTCTTCAGCAACTTCAGTATCCAGAACCTCTTTGAAGTTTTTCCACATCGGGCCTGTATTTTCCTGATAGCATCCGAAGAAATTGAACGTTACATTGTCAAATCCTTCTGTTTTAGAAAGCTGCTTTGCAATAACGTTTCCACCCAAAGTAGAACCTTCAATTACATACATTGCTCCTAATGCTTCATGCTCGTTTTCAAATTCAAGAGCGTGAGAAGGCGTTCTGTTTTCTAATGCTAAACTTGCTAAATCTTTTTCAATTAAAGGAAGTTTTTTTCGATCATTCAATTGAAGTTTTTCAGAAAAATTACCAGAAAGGCTATTGAATATTTTGTCTTCACTGTGAAGAAGCATCAGATAATTGGTGTTGATGATTTTTTTATAATCTTCTAAAGTGAAAGTTTTGTTAAAAATTTTCTCAGAGTTAAAAAGTTTTTCAGCAGCATCATGATATTCTGCTGTGTTTTGTTTAAGATATTCTGATACCATAATAACGTTTTATAAGTTTTCTCAAATGTAAGGCTTTTTAAACGTTAAAAAGAAACATGTACCTTCTTTATTGCTTTCATAATCAACATTTCCGCCGATTCTTTTCATAATTCGGTGTACGATAGATAAGCCTACTCCATTTCCTTTAAATTTTTTCGCATTATCCATCCTGTTGAATATTTTAAACATCTTATGTTTTTCCTCTTCAGGAATCCCGATTCCGTTGTCTGAAATGCTGTACATCACAAAATCTCCTTGTACAAGACCTTCGATGATTACTTTGGGTTCCTCTTTATGAGAAGAATATTTTACCGCATTATTGATAATATTTAAAAACACCTGATGAAGCATCGTTTTATCTGCCAAAACATCCGGACAATTTGTAATAATAATCTCAGTTGTAGGACTTTCAAACGTCATTTTAGCATTTTCAGCAATCTTCAGAATAGTAGATTCAGTTTGAATAACTTCCAGATCTATTTCACTGTGCTTAGCACGGCTCAGTTGCAAAACATCGTGCATCATCACCGCCATATTATCAATCTCTTCAATAATAGAATTGATTTTGCGTTTGCTTTTGTCTGAACCGTCCGTTAAAGAATTAAGCAACATTTGGGCATTCAGTTTCATTACCGTTAAAGGCGTTCCCAAATCGTGAGAAATTGTATACGAAAAGCTGTCGAGTTCTTCATTTACCTGCTTCAGCTCTTCATTCAACTGTTTAATGACCGTATATTGTTTGTGAGACGTCTCCAAAATGACATCACGAATTGCATGCGCGGCACTTATATTGCGAGAGTCCCATCTTTTTGAACTTCCTTTAATATTTTCCGTAAAAGCATGGAAAGAAGTTCGTGGCGAAATAATATGTTTTTCTTCTCCGTTTTGAGAAAATACGCCAATCGTTTTTTCAGGATTTCCGGCCCATTTAATGTGCTCATCAAACTCTTTTCGGAACCAGATCAACAGCTCGTTTTTATCTCTGTCGATGAAATAAATAATAATTCCCGCCGTATTTTCGTTGATATCTAAATCTTGTCTGTGCTTTTTCAGAAAATTACGGCTCACATACATACTTTCGTTTGTATTTTCGTGTGCCCACCCTACAATTTTTTCGATTGCAGAATTTGTAGGGGTTAATCCTTCTTTTACAATATCTTGATGTGAAATAATGGCCAATCCGTCCGCTTCCGGAAGATCTTTTATTTTAGAAATATTTTCGACTAAAGATTCGAAAAGAGTATTATATTTTAAAAATTCAGACTTTAATTGAGAGGCTTTTTCATTTAATGCCAATTGATAATCTAATTCTTTTTTAGATTTGAATGACGAATAGGCATTGGCTGCCAAAGCGGTAAAAATTCCCGCCTGCACTCTGTCTTCTAGATCAATATGTTTTGCTTCGGAATTCTGGCAAGTGACCAATCCCCAAAGATGATCTTCAATAATAATAGAAACACTGAAACTTGAAGACGCCCCGGAATTTTTTACGTACTGCCCATGAATAGGCGACATTGCCCGTGACGCGGCAAAAGTAAGATCTACTGTTTCATTTTTTCTGCTCACTAACTTTACCGGCTCAGAATATACATCGCTGAAAATTCTTTTTCTTTTCTTAAGATAAAGTTCACGAGCCTGTCTCGGAATATCAGATTCAGGATAATGAAGCCCCATATAGCTTTCCAGCTCATTATTTGTTTTTTCTGAAATTACTTTTCCAGAACCGTCCATCATGAATTTGTAGATCATCATTCGGTCATAATTCACGATTTTGGAAAGGGTACTCAAAAGCTGATCCCAAATTTCCTGTTCGTTATCAATAATATAAAAATTATCATATTTATTATTGATTCGTTTATGCGGGTTTTCCTGTACTTTTTCAAACTCTAGGAAAATATTCTCTCCCGTACGAAAAACCGAAAAATGATATTGTTGATTGTCAACAAAAATTTTATCAAAATATGTGACATTTTCTCTTGCCGTATTGGCTTCGAGATCAGAAAAAATATCAGATTCCAGGATATTTTTAAAAAGTTCGGGAAAGTCTGTAACTTTTTTACCGAAAAGCAGTTCGAAGTTTTCCAGCTTGAAGATATCCCGTATATTTTCACTGAAAAAGTTGATGGAATGAGTAGCTGCGTCAATGCCAATCAGATAACCAAAACTTTGTATGTACCCAGGGATATGAATGGGCTCATCATGACACTCTACAAAATTCATATATTTCTTTGATATATCAAAGATAACGAATTTTTTCCAGCTGTATTACCTTGTGGTATCACATTCTTAAAAATGTTAAAAATGCGTATAAAATGCCCCAGACCTATAAAATCCAATACTTTTGAACGATAGAAATAATTTAAACATTTAACATTTAAATGCATATTTCATTACAAATTACAAAAAAATTAAGACTCTTTCAAGTTAATTTTTACAAATGTGATTATTAACATAAATAAAATATTAATTCTTTAAAAATTTATGTTAATTAAACAAAAATAGTTAAATTTATATCACCAAATCTTGAAAACATAAAAAACACTTGAATCTTCGTTTGAAAATTCGAGATATACTTTCACTTAAAGATAATATTATGAAAAAATTCCCTTTAATTCTTTTTTCATTCGTTTTTTCATTTGCAATTTGGAGCGAATACAAAGCCTGCACAAGAATCGTCTACAAAGGTCCGGAAAATACCGTTCTCACAGCACGTTCGATGGATTGGCGTGATGAAATTCCTGCCAATTTATGGATTTTTCCTAAAGGCATAGACCGAACCGGAGAAGTGGGGCCACGTTCTGAAAAGTGGACATCTAAATACGGAAGCGTTATCAGCAGTTCTTGGGACATCGCTTCATCAGACGGAATGAACGAAAAAGGTCTGGTGGCGAATCTTCTTTGGCTTGGCGAATCTGAATATCCAAAATTTGATCCCAAAAGAGGAAAAAAAGGGATTGCCATTTCGCTTTGGGCACAATATTTCCTCGACAATTTTGCAACCGTGAAAGAAGCGGTAGATTATGTAGCGAAAGAACCATTCATTATCGTAAGCGATTATATTCCAGGCACGGAAAGATTTACCACCGTTCATCTTTCTATCTCAGATGCTTCGGGTGATAATGCCGTTTTTGAATATATTAAAGGTAAACTAGTTATTCATCATTCTTCAGACTATAATGTGATGACCAACTCTCCTATTTTTGAAGAACAATTGGCTTTAAACAACTATTGGAAGGGCATTCCCGGAACTGTAATGCTTCCCGGAACGAACCGTGCCGCCGACCGTTTTGTAAGAGCCTCTTATTATATCAATGCTATTCCGCAAACTTCGGATACCAGAAAAGCCGTAGCCAGCGTTTTCAGTGTGATCAGAAACTGTTCTGTTCCGTACGGAATTTCCTCTGAAACGGAACCTAATATTTCTTCTACAAGATGGCGTTCTGTTTCTGACCAAAAAAACCTTACTTACTATTTTGAAACAGTTTTTACACCCAATACATTTTGGGTTGATCTTAAAGAGTTTGATTTGAGCCCGAAAGGAAAAGTAATGAAGCTAGATTTAAGCAACTATCAAACCTATAACGGAAAAGCCAACAACAGTTTTAAAGAATCACAGCCTTTCAAATTTTTAGGACTGAATTAAATTTAAAAACTCCATTTTCACCAAAACACAAATCTTATGACTTTTTACCCAATTAAAAAGAGTCTGCTAATTTGCTTAATGCTCCTCTGCTGTAAGGCAATTGCACAGATTCCTGATTCTGTAAAAACAGAACCAAAGGAAGACAATATAAAATATCCTCAGCTTCAAATTAAAGGTCTTTTTCAAGCTCGATATCTTGTCGGAATGACCAAAGATGTTGATGTAAACGGACTTCATCATACCGATGGCAGCGGCACAGATAACAATTTCATGATTAAATACATGAGGGTTCAGATGCGTGCCCAAATCAGCAAACGGACAGAAGTTGTGGTTCTTGCCAATCTCGCAGATTTTAAAAATGATCC